>CAZXSQ010000128.1:0-13917 GCA_964643335.1 uncultured bacterium | reverse complement strand
ATAAAAACAATCATTATCCAAGTATTTTTATTCATAATGTTCCAGTTATAAAATTCTATTTTTCCTTACCTATGCGAACCTCGAGTTCATCCATTTGATTTTTGAAGATGCTGTACATCTCGATCCTTCGACGATGCCGCTGCAGAATCTCATCCCGGTCATGAACATCGGCAAGAATGTACGGTGTAATAAACGCCATTAATTCGGTTTTGGATTTTCTTTTGGTCTTGGATTTAAAAATATTTCCAATGATCGGAATATGCATCAACCCGGGTATGCCTTCTTCCGATTCAATTAAACTTGAATCCAGCACGCCCGAAAGCACGGCGGTCTCATTATCGTGAATCGTCAGTTCGGTTTGTACTGTCCGGCGGGTAAAAGCTGGAATAACCAGACCTTGTGTTTCCAGACCAAGTTCTTCGAGTACCTGGCCGTTCTCAAGATCGACATCGATGGTCACTGTTGTCGCATCATTGATATGTGGAGTAACGGATAGTTTTAATCCGGTGTCATGAAATTCCGCTTCAGGTGTCACAATTCCCGTGGCTGTAATCGAGACACTTTCTACTGTCGGCACTTCTGTCACCACCTCGACATAAGCACCCTGATTATCCCGAGTTAAAATATTCGGCCGTGCAATAACATTGGTCTTACTGTTGGAAGAAAGAAATCTGAGAACGGTGCTAAAATTTGCGTTGCTGATAACAGCAGCTCTTTCCAGATTAATATCCGAAATCGGCGCTTCAAAATTTACTTGTGTTTGGATAGGGATATTATTAGGCCAGTCAATCCCCAATTGGTTGTCATCCACATCGATCATTTCGACAATGAGGATTTCGATCAATACCTGAGAAATATCCCGGTCCAGTTCTTCGATAAGATTCTCAATCGCATCAAAATATTGTGAACTGGTGGTAACCATCAATGAATTGGTTCGTGTTTCGGAGACGATCCGAACCTGGCCAATTAAATTGCTGATTTCCTGCTCCTGCATTTGCGACCGGTTCATAAACCAGTAAAATCCCCGGTTTCCTCCTCCACGGGAGGTATCCTCTTCGAACAATTGATTCAACTGTTCTGCAAGGTAAGCAGAGTCGGCATTTTTTAAATGAAAAACTTGGGTTGTTCCAAATTCCGGTGCGAGGCGGTCCAGTTTTTCAATAAGACCACTTACGACATCAAAAGCTCGAGGAGTACCAGTAATTACAATGATTGAATTCGTTGTCGGGTCAGCGAGGACTTTGACCTTGCCGGTCAATCCGGTCATGCCTTGTTCCTGTTGATATGGCGAAAAGAAGAATCCACGACCCCTCTGTTGGTCTTCCGAAAATAATTCATTGATAATAGCCGCCAGGTCTGTCGCCCGCACATGCTCCACCGGATATACTCTTGGTTCCTCTGTGGATTGTGGTAGGGGTATATCCAGTTGCTCGATGAGATCCTCAACTAGCGGGATGTCCGACGGTTTGGCGATCACGATGATAGCATTCAACCGCTGATCCTCCATGATCTTGATGTCTTCCTGTTCATCCCGTCTGCCCCAATAGTACCGATAGCGATTGCGGGAGGAACCTTCCTCAGTGATTAATTGCTGCAGCATGGAACTGAGGATGATTGCATCGGCGTTCTCAAGCGGAAACACCCGAATAACTTTTTCATAACTCTTACCGGAATCCAGTTTGTCAATAAGATTACCGATGGATTTTATATCGTCCGGGTAAGCGTAAACAATGACTGTATTTGTACGAGAGTCCGCCGTGACCGAAGGCCGATAGACATTCGTGCGGAGAGACTGGGCTAATTCTTGAAGACTTTGCACTATTTCAGCCGCATCGGCATTTTTAAGTGAAAAAGTTTTCATTTCCAAGTCTTTGGTTGTAGACACATCGAGTTTTTTTATAAAATCCGCAATGTCTTCCATCGCTTCTTTTGGAGCGGCGATAATTATTGAATTCGTCATCCGGTCTGCAATCACTTCTACGTTATATTGGGCTTTGTCGCGGCGGTCGTCTACATCTCCTCCGGTCATTTTTGAAAATACAATGTTTTCCACCAGATCATCCAGTCCTCGTGCAATTTCACGGGCGTCTCCGTACCGGAGTTTGAATACCTGGACAGCGAGTCCTTCCAGCGAATCCTCTTTATCCAATTGATTAATAATTGTTTCCAATCGACGGATATTGGATGCTGTATCTGTGATGATCAACGACCTGGTTCTGTCATCAGCGATCATGACGGCATTTTCTGATACAAGAGAAGATAACGACTCTTTGATTTCAGAAGGGGAAACGTTTTCCAGAGTGATCATACGAGTGATAACCCGAGATCCCATTTCCTCCGAAACGGGTTCAAATTCTACATCCACCCCCCTTTCCTTCGCGGCGGAAACCGGCAAGCAGATCATCATGTCATCATATTCAATGAAGGTGAAACCTTTCAGCATGAAAGCCGCATCGATGAATTTCATCGCCTCTTCTTGGGTCACTTCATTGGGGTTGATTATGGTAAATTGGCCACTGACATCGTCGCTCTTCAATACCACCTTTTTGGTCATATCACTGACAAATTTCAACACTTTATCGATGGAGGCGTTGTTGAAATTGAGTTTAAACCGTTCAGGCTCACCTGGTTCAGCCGGCTCCACCGGTTGGGCGGTTGTTCCATTGGGAACGAATAAGTTGCCTTCACGAAGCATTTTTTGAAGTGATTCAGCAAAAAAACCACCTAATCCTTTTTGTTCAACACTCTCTTCTTGTTCAGCCGTTTCTTTGCCCTGCGAGGCATCATCTTCCTGAGCGCGGATAACCGTGGAAGATAGCACAACACCAAGAAATAAAATAACCGGAATCATCCTCGAAAAAAAATTTGAAAATCGTTTGTAAGTAGAATAATAAGTGATACTACCGGTGAGCCACCTAGAATAAATATATAAAATCATTTTCAGACTCTCCTATTCTCCCTTTCAATAATTCAATATGAATATAAGAACTCATCAAATGGAGTTATTATCTTTCTCGAATCATGGCTCGTCTGCCACCTCGTCTTCCCCCAAAACGTTCTCTTGCGGCTTGTTTTACTCTCTCCCGCTCTTCTGGGCTGAGATTGCGAAAAGCCTCACGCCTCTCCTCAAATGACATGTCCTTAAAGCGAGCAAGAACATCTCCTCCACCTTTCACTTTTTTGACAGCTGTTTTAGGGCGGGATTCACTCGAATTCTTTTTTGGCTGTGAGGAAGGTGTGAATTTTCTGGAAGGAGGTCGTCCTCTCATCATACGGGGAGATGGTCCGCCACCACCGCCTCCTTGAAACATGCTCAATGTTCGGGGATGCTCTTTGCCGTCTTCCAAAATTTTGACGTGCGAATTTCCAATCTCTTTGACAACCGCCTTCCCGACTCGATCACCGACCTTGACTTCTCTGCCGTCAATCACTGCCTGATCCATAAAAATAGCCGTGAGCTTATATGGAATATGTTCCCGCTTAAAAATATTCTTCTCAGGTTTTTTCTTTTCCCGATCTCCAGGGGAAGGTTTCTCTGACACAGAGGGATTGTCCGATCCTTCTTCTCTGGCCGATTCAACATCTTCCGTCTTTTCGATCATCGCATCGACTTTTTTCAACTCGATAAAGGTCGATCCCCACGAATACAGCTGACCCAAGGCCAGCAAAACCAGCGCAAACAAAACAAGCGGCTGCCAGTAAGCACGGGCAATCAATCCAAGCCGTTCTTTAGGTTCCTGCAACATCATTGTGCTCCTGCTATTGTTTTCATTGGCGAAGTCTTGACTGATTTTGAATCAAGCAAATAAGTAAAAACGGTTATCTGAACATCCAGCTGGGGATTGTTCTGGTTCTTCAAACTCACCCGGAATGACGAAGGCTGAAGTAGTATTTCCGCCTTGCGAATCTCATCAAGAAAGCGAATGAAATGTTCAAACCGGCATTCGACCGGGAGTTTCATTTCTAACTTTGGCAGTGGTTTTGAGCGGGTGTTAATCGATGGATAATATCCTTTAATTTTAATATTGCTCTTTTGGGCCACCTCTCCAATTTCGGAAATCAACTTGGAGACATCTTTTTCGTTGATAAATTCCCCGCTAATGTTCCCAATCCGTTTGCGGAATTGAAGGTTCTTTTTTTTCTGGTCTTCGATATTCGCCATGTGCTGGAATAAATTTTCAAATCGTTCAGCGGTTACTTCGGAAACAGGGTTGCTTTCAATTTGCTGGGTAATCAATTTCGGCACGATAAAAGTAAAACCCAAAACCGCCGCCACGATCGTAATCATCAACAGTTTTTTTTCTCTCTCGTTTAAAGACACCATTTATTCACCTGGACAATTATCCGCTAAACTGGAGTTCACCTTTTAAATACACAGTCAATTTGTTATTCTCATAAGTTGCACGATCCTCAACAATATCACGAAAGAAACGGCTTTGATTCATCTTGTCGATAATCTCAATCGTTCCTTGATGATTTCCACCGGCAAGAACCAGATCGATACCGGTTTTCACATCGGCATTTATTGATTTTACAATCACGTTGTCAGGGATAATTTCAGAAAGAAAGATAAACATATCGGCATAGTCAATATCCGTACGCTTCAGCTCTCTTAAACCGGTTTCCTCTTTTTTCAGCCGGTCGGCCAGCTGGATTAATTCTTTTCCCTCTTGCACCCTGGCCGCCACGGCCTGATGAAACCAGATGGATTGTGCGATCCAAAGCAACAATGTGAATCCCAGTAATCCTCCGGCTATATAAAGAAACTGCCGTGAGGGAATAGCCGCTTCCGGCACCAGATTCTGCCAACCCGCAGAAGTCACTTCTTCATCCAACAGATTCAATCCGGCAAGGTTCCGCTGCAATTGACAATAGGCCATACACATCATAGGCAGATGCCCGGATTCTATGGAAATTCCTGTATCGAGGGAAAAATAAGAAGAAACCTCTTCGATCCCAAGTGTCTTCAGCGTTAGAGAATTCTGCTGCCTCATTTCTTCAATGCGAGACAAATCAAATCCCTCGAAACCGCATAACACCATGGAGCGAATTGTTCCTTGTGGAATACGATCAGCCGCGTAGGAGAGTGTCCGTTCGATTTCCATTGCCAGAATTCGTTCTTTTTGAGATGAATGATCTGTTTGATCCGCCGCAGATTGAGGGCGTTCCAGCATGACTGAACGAGTGAAATAGATGGCCTGTTGATCGCACAACGTCAATGACGCTCGGCCGCCATCCAGCGAAACGACCACGCAGGGGGCTTCCAAATCGCTTGTATCCGCCCCCAGCAGAAATTCATAAACCGCCCAAAAATCCGGAGTAATCTGACGGGGAACCAACGCATGTTCCGGCCATTCATCAAGGATCGATTTCAGGTAACCTTTTCGTGTCGCCACCCACAACAATTGTTTCACGGCCGCCTCTTGATGCTCAGAAGATATCAACATATCCCACGCAACATCATCTACGGAAAGCTGCAACGCTTCAGAAACTTCAAAGGCCACCAGATCTCTGATATTTTCTTCTTCAGTTGGAGGTGTTTCCAGGAAGCGTGCTGTCAACCTATGATTCGGCACAATGAAAATTACCTTGTAATCATCAAACCATCCTGTCTTGAGCTGCTTTCGGATGAGATTCACCGCTTCACCGAAGCGTTCCTTGGGGGAAAGTTCTGAATCCTCATCGATCTGCAGCGATTCGATTCCACTCCCAACAATCTGCACACTGCCATTTTCTTTCTTGACTTCCAGCCAGAACAGATCGTCTGCTATTTTTTGAAGATAAACCAGATGGACCTGGGATTTTTTGGGTATCATCGAATTACTTTCCAATAGCGAATTTCGGGGACTTCTTCACCTCGATCCAGAATCGCAAATATTTCTTTGTAAGCCATCGATTCGGTCATATACCCCACAGACCGAATAGAGAAAACCGATGACTTTGTACATACTTGTCCAGCGAGTTGTGAAAATAAGTTTTTGGTCATTCCATCAACATCGAGCAGCCCACCGATATTATCAAATGGGCCTTCGCCGGATTGCCTGTATTCGATTATGTCTTCTACGACTTGTTCATTATCAGGCAGCAAACACCGAAGTACTGTTTCCGGAGCCGTATTGATGTTGATTCTTCCTGCGAGTTTTTCCTCATCCGAAACTGTGATACGATCAATAATCTCTTTGAGATCATCTTCGGATACAAGGGTTTCGTTTCCCTCTCCTAATAGGTCGCCTACGGACTCAAAATTGTTCTCATTACGGACATTGATTATGGCCGTGATCTCCTCATCCGAAAGCGTATCGCCAAAATTCTCCTCCAATTCATCCCGGCCGGCGCTGTTGACGTTGATCCGTTCTTCTCCGTTACCATCAACATTTTTCACATAGGAATAAGCCGTGATGAAATGGTACCAGCCTTTATCCAGAATCCCGTCACCGTTATCGAGGGGAAAAGTTTTCATTCCGTCATTTTCATTTGAATCCAAAATTCCGTTGGTATTGGTATCTTCTCCATAGAGTAGATCAAACGTCATATCTTTGACCAATAAAAGTTCCTCAACCGAATCAAAGTTCTTGTTTTTAGGAAGATAGGGTTCCGCTAATGACTGATAATATTCATCTTCCGCCCCGAATTGCCGGGGATTGGAATCCTCATCCCGCCAATCAAGAATGGCATCGATCACCGGTTCTTCCGCTTCAGGCAGTTGCAGCAGCATTTGACGGGTTGCTACATTGAGATTGAGTTTGCTGCATTCATCCATTAATCCGTAAGCAACCGTGTTCTCTTGGCCGAGATTGGGATGAACCGCCCTGTATATACCCTTCCCCATACTTACATCACCAAAAATCTGTTCATTATCGTACCAGGTCTCATTTTTATTGTCTGAAGTGGTTTCCAAAGAATCTTTAACCAATTCGGCTATCCCACGATAAATGCAGGCCTCAGCGAGCAATTCCGCTTGTGCCGTTTCTGTCACATTCCGGCTGATCTTCAAGGAAAGTTTTGCCTGGCGCGTCAATACCATCGTGATGGTTCCGATTAATGCAACAATCCATAAAACTCCAATTAAGGCCGCTCCTTTCCTCCACTTATCCACCGGGGCCACCTCCCTCGGCGTTTTCTTCCAACACCGCCGTTCCCCCCATCGGTCCGGCGCTGTCTTCCGGTGGTTCACGGTAGCAGGCAATCCAAATTGTGGTGGAAAACTGCTCAATGTTTTCCGGGGTCGGGACTTCGTCGATACTCTCAGGTTCAAACAGTCCAATGGTGACATTGATGCAAATGGGGATCTCCTCGACCGAATCCCAGGTGGGCCACCAGATTTCGCCATCGTAATATTGAAAATCAAGCATACACACCTTCGGGCCTAACAAGGCGGTTTCACCGCCGGAAAAAGGATCGGTGTCCGTAGTCGAATCATACCGCCTTAACAACCAGCGTTCCGGTGTGGCTTCATCAAAATCGATATAATACTGGATTTCAGCCAGGTCGCTGGTTCCCTGCCCTTGTTCAACCGGATTGTTGACAGTGCTGATAAAAGTCAATGAATCGGTTTGCAAATCATTCGTTTGCAAATCGTTACCGACAAACCGGGTTAAATCTTCATGCGGTGAAATATAGGTCGAGGTCAAATCAAGCCGCATCCGTTCAAGAATAAGGTGCGCGGTATCCGCTGATATCGACTTGGTGCCATGCATCTTATACGCATTTAAAACAACAGAAAACGAGACAAAAGCCCCGCCTAGAACCAGCATGGTCAAGGTCGCCGCCATCATCAATTCTATCAAAGTAAATCCATTCGAGCGGGTATTCATTGTTTCCCACTTACCACTTTAAAACTTAATCTCATGTCTCCAATTCTTCTTCCTCGGGAATGGCATAATAATGATAAGTCACGTAATCGATTATGTAGTTTCTATTCCCTCGTTTCCACTGAATAACCAGCATTGCCTGATATAACGATTCAATCTCTGTCGGATTATACGTCACTTTCCAAGAAAAATCGGGATAATTTAAAAAAGTTCCTTCATTTACAATACCTGGATCGAACAAATTCGCTCTCAATTGTGTTCGAAGTTCACCCATCAGGTTGGAAGCTGTTGAATAATCTTCAGATACCTTGACTGCGACCATCGCCGAGGAAAAAGTAGTGAGTATCCCAGAGATAGCGACTCCAAGTATGGTCATCGCTAACAATGCTTCAACCAGCGAGAAAGACTTTTTGTTATGTCTTGTTCTATTCATAAAAACTTTCAACTGATTTCTCCCAAACTATTACCTGGCCAACCAATCCCACAATACCGATGGTGTGCACATTAGTACCATCTTCTTTAGTCAAATAAATAAAAGTATCCGACGTGGATCCATTTGGATTAAAAGTTATCTCATTATTCTGCTGGGAGCCGGAGAGTGATCGCTTGATAATACTTGAGACTTTAACTTTCCGGTCTTCTCCGGTCTTGAAAGCAATTGGCAGAGGTTCTTCTGTAAAGACACCGGCATTGTTCAATGGATCAGATTCAACCTGGAAAATCACCTTGCCAGAATTAAGATCGAACGACAATTTGGTAACCAATCCCCGTTCAACCGCCACACTTCGTGCGTATCGAATTGTCGTAGAAAGCCCTTGAGCTGCGTGGGCTAATGCACGGCCTTCCAAAGCAGAGCGGAGATTGGGAGTGATCATCCCTACCATGATTCCCATGATGGTAATGACCAGCATCAATTCTACCAAAGTAAATCCACAGGACTTGCGTAAACTGGAATATTTGTGTTTTATCATACGAACACACTTTCAATCTAATGCTTACGAACAAAAGCGTTTTTGTATCAATTCGGGATCACGAGACCATCTTTCCGATGTTGAGAATAGGAAGAAGAAACGCGAATAGAATACCACCTACACCTATGGCCATTAGAATAATAACCATAGGCTCAAAAAGAGTGATAAAACGCTTAATTGCATGCTGCACTTCCACGTCATAGGTATCAGCAACCTGGAAAAGCATCTCATCCAACGTGCCGGATTCTTCACCCACGGCAATAAGGTTGGTCACCATGGGCGGGAAAAAGCCAGTTTCTTTTAACGGTCCCGCCAGTCCCTCGCCTTTCTTGACTTTTTCACTCGCCTGCCGAAGCGATTTCGACAACAACGCACTGGAGGTGGTATCCACAACAAGATTCAGCGCATTCATGACAGGGATCCCGCTTTTCACCAGCGTTCCCATGGTCCGTGCAAATCGGGCGACTTGCGCTTTGATCAACATTGGCCCAAGAGCGGGAATTTTTTCTTTAATTAAATCAAATCGTTCCTTCCAAACCGGATCGACAAATGTTTTACGCAGTAAGTAACCGAGAAGTACAAGAACTCCAAAAAATACCCACCAATAAGTAAGAATAACATTGCTGGTGTTGATCAATACACGGGTAAGCCAGGGAAGATTATCTCCGAAATCCGCAAATACCGCACCCAAACGGGGAATAACCACAGTGACCAATACAACAATCGATCCCATACCAACCAGCACAACAAGACAAGGATACGCCAGGGCAGTCATAATATTGGAACGCAAGGTTGCTTCTGCCTCCATAAATCCGGCCAGTTGTTTGAGTACGATATCCAGCACTCCACCGGATTCGCCAACCCGTACAATGCTGCAGTAAAGATCGGGGAAATATTTCGGATATTTGCTCAGTGCCTCGGACAGGCTGGCCCCACCGTGAATATCTTCACGAACATCATGAATGACCTTAGCCAGGGATTCGCTCTCGGTTTGCTCTTCCAAAATAGACAAAGCCTGCGACATGACAATCCCGGCTTTCAGCAAAGCGGCCAACTGGCTGGTAAAAACAAATATATCCCGCCGGGTAATCCGCGAACGGCGGCTCCCTTTGGCCGGTGCGGCCTCAACATCTTTCGTTTTCACTTCGGTATCGACATTAAGAGGCCGAACCCCTCGATCCTTCAATTGGGCGATCGCTTCCGGCCGGGTCTCAGCCACGACGGTGCCGGTTAGTGCTTGACCATCAGCAGTCAGGGCTTTATATCTAAAAATGGGCATAATTCTTCTATCTCTTTACTTAACCGGTTATTTCATCTTCTTGAGTGACACGGATAACTTCCTCTACCGTGGTTGTGCCATTTAATACTTTCTCCCAGCCGTATTCTCTTAAACTCTTGATCCCCGCCGTCTGATGAACTTGATTGGCGGAAGGGCGGGTCAAAATTAAATCGCGCAAGGGATCATTCAAAACAATCAGTTCAAACACACCGGTTCGTCCTTTGTATCCCTGGTTGTGACAGTATTCACAGCCGATTCCTTTATAAACCTGTACATTTTCAGGAATACTGACGCCCGACAATAACAACAATTCCGGATCGGGTTCATAAGATTCGCGGCATTTCGGACAATTGATCCGTACTAAGCGCTGGGCCAGTATCCCCGCGACTGAGGAGGAAATGAGGTACGGGTCCACCCCCATATCCAGCAGGCGTGTCACTGCCCCGGACGCATTGTTTGTGTGGAGCGTACTGAAAACCAGGTGTCCGGTCAACGCAGCGCGGATCGCGATTTCAGCCGTTTCATAATCACGTATCTCACCAACCATGATGATGTCGGGATCCTGCCGGACAATTGACCGAAGCCCATTTGCAAAAGTCAATCCGCGTTTCGGATTGACATGCATTTGGTTGATCCCCTCGATGTTGTACTCTACCGGGTCTTCAATGGTGACGATTTTCACTGCCGGATTCTTAATGCGGTTCAACGCAGCGTAAAGCGTGGTCGTTTTCCCTGATCCGGTCGGGCCGGTGACCAAAATTATGCCGTGACTCCGCCGCAGCAGCCGGACAAATTTTTCCTCCGTATCCTTGAAAAAACCCAGATCACCAATCTCCATCAAAATGTTGGTTTTATCCAAAATTCGCATGACCACACTTTCACCATGAACCGTTGGTATGGTGGAAACACGAAAATCCAATTCACGCTCTCCGATATTTAAACGGATGTGGCCGTCCTGCGGGGTATACCGTTCAGCAATATCCATTTCGGACATGATTTTGATTCGGGAAATAACGGCTGATTGCAAATGTTTAGGCGGGGGCGGCATTTCTCTCAACATGCCATCGATACGGTAACGGACTTTCAGTTCATTCTCAAACGGCTCAATATGGATATCACTCGCGTCTTCCTGTACCGCCTGGAAGATAATCAAATTCACCAAATTAATAACAGTCGGTTCCCTTGCGAGTTCCCGCAAATCACCAATATCATCTGAGAAAAGTCTTTTCTCTTCATCCTCGCTGGAACTGAGATTTGCGATCATTTTTTCTATGGTGGTACCGAAATACCGTTCAATATTCTCAAGCAATACTTTTTTGGGTGAGAGTACCACTTCAATTTCACAGCCGGTCAACATACGAAGGTCGTCAAAGACCTGCAGATCATTAGGATCCATGGCCGCGACCGTCAACAATCCATTGTCTTTGTATAATGGAAGTACACAATGACGCAAGGCAAATTCAGCAGGTACGGCATTAATCACACTGGGCTGTATCTTCTCGGGAATATAGACCCAGCGAATGCCGTAAGTCTGGCTGATCACATCCAACAATCGATCTTCCTCGATAATATGATGCCTCAGCATAATTTCATCCAGCGGATCACCGGTCTCCTGCTGCTCTTGTTTCACCCGCTGGAGTTGATCATTGGAAATCAATTTCGCATCCAGCAAAATTGACTGTAAATCATAATCATCGATCACCGTAACCATCGGCTTCCTCGCAACTTTTTTGTATTATAAGCATAAAAAAGTAAGATATATGTTAAACACGAATGAACAAATAATCAAAATCTTGTATAGCAGTTTTATTGAGTTAATGCTTTGATTGAATAATATTTACAAAAAAGATCAAATATCTTTTAAAAATACAGAAATTCTTTATATATAACGTTTATGTCGCAAAAACGTTTCACTTTGTTCGCCTTTTTCTCATTTTAAGTTGACTCTGGAATAAGCGTAGATAAAATATAAAATCGGGATAATAAGTTTTTTATTTGGATTCTGTATTTTTTTCCAGACACCAAACATTTACAAATAAGGTTATCGAATCAATGACTGATTGTCAAAATTTAGGGCTGTGCAATTTATACACAGCCTTTCATTCTTATACATATTGAGGTAATATACAATGCCCATTTATGAGTACAAGTGTAAAAAATGCGGGCATGGTTTCGAAGAACTGGTTCTTTCCAAAGAAGCTTCGATCACCTGCCCTTCATGTAAAAGTGGCAGAGTCGAAAAAGGGCTTTCCACCTTTGGAGTAGGTTCATCGTCTCATTCTCCATGCGGCAGTGAAGCCTGCGATTTATCCGGACCGGTTCCGCCATGCGCCTCGGGTGCCTGCCCCTCTTGCCTGAATTAAATTTGCTGTTAAAAATCTAAGTATTTGCATAAAATTGGGGCGGTGGTGAACCGCCCTTCTCCTTTTGTCTGGAAATATAAAAAAAATGGCATGTATTTAATGAAATACATGCTCATTGACGGAAAAAACATGAAAAGTCATAATGAATTGTTGTTTTCTGTCTCTTCATAAATATATCTTTAGCAAAATCAAAAAGGTTAATATGTGCCCATCTAAAATTGATCATAAGGAATTACAAAAGAGATTAAAAGAAGACGAATTAACCCTATATCTTCGGGAATTTATCGATAATACGCGTGATTTCTTCGAGAAATATGGAAAAGCAACGACTTTGACCATCGCCTTGGTTGTTATCATTAGCCTGGGGCTTTATTTTTGGAGCATGAAATCTCAAAACGATTTCGTCGAATCGCAAATTTTGTTCGGAAACGCGACTCAACTCGTTCAACAGGATAATCATGAAATCGCTTTGCAGGAGCTGAATAAATTAATTGATCAATACTCCGGAACCGAAGTCACCACGTTTGCGCGGATTTTACGTGCAAAATGCTATTTTGAAACAGGCCAATATAACATGGCCGTTCAGGATTACCAAAATGCGCTGACTCAACTTTCAGGTGTGGACGCCATCCCGGTTCGTATTGCTTTAGTTCAAACATATCGGAGTATGGGCAACACCCAACAAGCCCTGCAAGAATTAGAAACTCTTGAAGCTGAAGCCGATTCACCTTTTCTTGAAGCACAGATTCTCTATCTGAGAGGGGGATGTTACGAAGATTTGGATAATAGCGAAAAAGCGTTGGAAACCTACAAATCGATCCCCCGAGATTCCTCCTGGCGCGATTTGGCAAGACAACGGATTGACTGGCTCGAAGCCGAAGCCGTTGAACCAATCAATGGATAACTGAACCTACCCGGCGTTCTGCACAAAAACAATATAATACATAAACAAGGTCAACCATTTCTATAATGAATAATAAATCAAAGACTATTGGACTTCCGGTCTGATGACATCCGAAACTTACTGTGACAACATATCCATGTTGAAGCGGATCGCTTTTTCTACCCCGCCAGTTCTAAGCAAATCTGAAATTCGCAAGCAGCTTCGCCAGAAACGAGCCGGTCAGGATTCAAGAATCGCCCAAGTCAAAAGCAGAAAAGCAATTGAGTCTCTCCTTGCTCTCCCTGAAGTCAAAAACGCCGAATGCATCGCCGCATATGCATCCATGAAAGACGAGGTTGATACCGGCCAACTTTTGATCTCACTACTCCAGGCTGGTAAGAAACTGGCTCTGCCGAAAGTCGCCGGTAAGGCCATCCAACTATGTAAGGTACAGAATCTTGAAATCGATCTGTCTTCGCAAGGCGCTTTCGGTATCCGTGAACCAAATTCGGACCGGTGCGATATTATCCCGGTGGATCAAATTAATCTTTTCATTGTTCCCGGCATCGGATTCGATTGTTTCGGTTCCCGCATCGGCTTTGGCGGCGGA
>CAZXSQ010000127.1:1046-13988 GCA_964643335.1 uncultured bacterium | reverse complement strand
TTGCAGCTTGACATGTAAGTATATAAATGTTAGGTGAATTTAGCACTCTACAGTGATAAAGTTACAACAATCTTATTCAGATGAATCATTACCTTTCTGCTGCTTCGCCATTCCACCAAGATCATGAAATTCACCAAGGCTTCTGACGGGTGTTATAAATCACTATGAAAAAAAATACGTATGAATCTGTCAAGCTTGAATGGTTTGCAAAATAAATCACACAAAAACCGCTGGTGAAACAAGAAACCGCTCGCTCAGCCCCCCGGATCTGCCGGACATTGAGCTGTCTTTTCTCATTCAGGATTTCCGAAACAATACCTTGGCTCCCCAACTCTTTCAAATCGCTTTGTTTTAAACCATGTTCTTCCATGAGATATTTCAGACAGCGGATAGGATTGCCTTCCGGTTCTACCAACGTTCGATCTTCATAATCTTTGATCAGTGTACCTAACGTATCGATTAAAGATTCAATCTGAGAGTTCGCTGGGTGCCAAGGGCAAGGCGAAGCCGGCTCTTGTCCTTTATGGCACCATGTACCACTTCCGCAAGGGCTGACCGCAAGCGGTCTTGCCCTTGCCACCTTTACAATTTACTTACCTTCTTCAAGGATTGCGTGAGCGTGCCGTGAATGATGCCCACGAAGATCGTTTACGTATTCTTTTAGTATCTTTTCTCCGAGACCTTGATAATCACCGCAGCGGTATAGGGCACGAGCCAGTATCAACTCACGCAGAGACTGATAACGCGTTCGGCTTCGAATCTTGTTAATGTCGATTTCCAATTCTGTTTCAACATCAGTTAAGGCATAGCCTCTCATATTTGGCTTCTGCAATAGTTCTGCCAACGGTTTAGCCGCTTTGGGATCATTCAAGGATTCCAGCGCTCTCGCCACTGCGCGAAAATGCGAAAAAGCATCGCTGGCCGTCAACTTTTCCATTTTCTCTAGAACAGGCTCGACGCCGTTTTTATCTCCGGAATTTCCCAAGGTGATAATGATATCGTCCAGGTGGCTCTGGCGGCGTCCATATAAACTGTCTTCCTGATCCCATACCCCTGTTTCGATTGCGTCAATCAGTGTCTCGCTTCCAGTGGGATCACCCAACATCCCTAAGATTTTCGCATAAATCAATTGATCCTCTTTCTCATCCGAGGATTTATATGCTTGTTTGAGGAAAGGAAGCGCATCGTCCGGTTGGGCGAGTATGACTCCTATCGGATCCATGTTGGGGGGTGGAATCCGATCACCGCTTAAATCAAATTCACCCTTCAATTCATATTTGACATTTTGAACGGCTTCTTTGACTTTATCTTTGGAAACGGGGAACGAATCTTTATCGGTTAACACGCTTTTGGGGAGGTTCCCTATGTCAACCAGGTGTTTTTGCAGTATATTGATGTCAATTTCACGGACGCTTTTATTTCCATTAACCGCCATGGCCGCCGCATATCCCATTGCGTATCCTTGGTTTTGGATATCCGGCTGCATCCGCAAAAACGGCATGGCATCCCGATGAGCGCTGATCCCCAGACCAATGACCAGAATTTCATCCAAACCTTTTGGAAGCATACAGCGGTACGGAGTATACGTTGGGAAATCTCTCCTGTCGGGCGGCTTCAACATGACAATCGGATGGATGGTAAAACCATGTGTATCAAAATTACTACTGGATAAATTCACAGTATCGGGATATGTCCTGAAGTTGAATATATCCACTGGGGTTTGAATGTATTCTCCAACAATACGCCGCCGTTCACGGGTATCGATGAGCTGACCTAGATCATAAGCCCCTTTGTATTTAGCCCGGGCTACAATGAACGTGCGCCATGTATCTTTCATGTCGGATTCATCCGTATAAGTGTAATCCGTGTTGGTATAGTGCGCTCCGGGCTGGTGGGGAGGAAGGCCTGTTCCTTGCATGGCCGAGTGTTCGGCATCGGTGTACATATAATCCGCTCCAGCAGCAATGGCGATATCCGAACTGCCGGTCGCATCAATAGTAGCCTCCGTCAAAATGACACCTCGCCCTTGAGGTGTAGCCACGGCAACACCCTTGACTTGACCATTATCTACAAACGAACCGCAGCCCAGAGCGCCAAACCATATATCCGCACCTGCTTTACGCAGTTCACTTCGAAACCATTCCATCTTTAACTGAATATTCCATCCTCTTTCTTTCTGGTATTTCTCATCGGCCATATTTTGCACGCCTTCGTCGATTTCAGCCGTAAATCCTTCACGATAGCCGTGATAATAGACACCGATCAAACCAAGCGTACCAACTCCGCCGAGACCGTGAAGATACTCCACCACAAGAGTTTTGGCCCCTTGGCGTGCTGCACTAATACCGGCCGGCGCACCGCCGGTCCCACCCCCGATAACGGCAACATCGTATTCACCCAGGATGGGAAGCGCCCGTTCCTTCGCAGGGATCGTTTTTCGTTTTTCTTCTGTGGGACGAAGACCGACCAACAATTCGCCGACGTCTCCCTCTACATACTCTTGGGCTTTAGGACCGGAAAGATGCACGCCGCTCAGTTCGGCTGTCATTTTGGCTTCAGCAGCGGCAGCTTTTCCAACCCGCTTTCCTAAAGCAACATAGGTTAATGGACGAAGTAATTCTTCAGCCGCCTGGCGGGAAACATCTGCACAAGCGCCAAGAACATACATGCGTTCGATTTTGGCCGGTCTGAGAACATCCAAATCCAATTCTTTCACGCCGGGCCAGCCTCCTTCGAGACCTTTCTTTCCTTCCATTGGGTCGGGAGGGATCTGGAATAATTCTTCGGAATCATCCACCATCCCAGGATGCCAGGTTTTATCCCTTGCGATTTGTTCCGCTTTGGCAAACGAGGCGAATGAAGCGTCTTTCATGGGAATTTCGAGAGTATACTCTATTGCTTTATGTTCCTGATAATTGGTTTCGCCCATATTGGAACGGATCGTGGTTGGCATCACTCGAGCCGTCATGCCTTCTCCGGTCTGAACTTCCCCACCAATTACAATTCGTTTGAACTTTTGAGTTCCCGCCGGATAGGGTTCGAATTCCACACCAGCCATTCTGGCGATTTCGGCTCTGGGCATTGCGTCTATGACCACTTTCGCCTTGACCGCCTGCCGTCCTGAGCGATTGACCATGACTACCCCTGCGATTTTTCCGTTTTCGTCATGCAAAACACCGGTCACATAACAACTGTATAAGAATTCAACACCAGCATCCAAAAGTGCTTGATCAAGCGTATATTTGATCTGCATGGGCATCGGCGTAAGCCGTGGACCGATTTCCTCCTCAATATACTCACCTACCTGTAGACCAACAGAACGATCGGCACCAAACCGAGGGGCATAAGCATTCAGTATATGAACACGTTTTTTGGTTATTTCACTCTCGATAAGGATTTCACCAAGAAGTAATCGATCCATACCTGGTCTTTTTCGGATAAATAATTTCACATAACGTGCCTCTTCATCAAACGCACCTTTAATATCCATAGGAGAGCGGCCATAACCTTGCAGCTTATTTTCAATCACGCCAACACGTTTCCAATTCTTCTTATTATTACTGATTGAAACAGTGATATCCTGAATTTGGCGGTCTCTCGCTTCAAAAGAGAGAACATGAATCATTTTAATCTGCTTCACTTCACCAAGATCAGCAATGATATTTACGTTGTTATCATACTGAACACTTTGCGTATAAGGGTCTTCCCATTCCCCATCACTTAACATGGTGGTGGGATCGGTATCCTTATGACGTTCAGCAGAAGGTTGATCCGCTTCGTAAGTGAAAGGCATGCTCTTGCCTCCAATTGGAATGTAGGGAGGCTGTTTGAACATTTTTTGGGTTAATGGAGTCGAGGGTTTTTCGTTTTCTTCAAGCCAAAGACGGTAAGTCGCACATAAATCCTCACCCAAATAAGGCCTTGGTGCGGCCAAAAACACTTTGGCTCCATGTTGTGCCGCTTCCACCGCGGCGGCGACACCCGCACTGGAACCACCGGCTACAACTACGTCAACATCGTATGCAACCGGTATGTCTCTGGCGGATTCTTTGACCATTTCAGCAGAAATACTTAGCAAACTGGAAAACAGTACAATCGAAATCACGAAAATCGAACAAATTTGTTTTTTCATTGTAAATATCACCTCTATATTTTTAGAAATTCAATAAAAACCTATGTGCTTTGTCATTATTTTTATATTAGTAACCATTCAATTCGTTGAGTTAAGGTTATAGATAAAAATAGATTCAAAATAATAAATGAGTTAATAACAATGATTAAAATTTTGTACTCAAACGACAACTTTAAAGGGTAGAGGCATCAAAAAATAAATAAAAGTAGGGTTTTCCCTACTTTTCATCCCCATTCCATAATGGTAAATTGTAAGTATCCTAAATAGTATTGCGTAACAAATTTTTACCCTACAAAGGAGGATTTATTGATGAAAAGATTATTTGGAACAATGTTTATTTGCCTGATTTCAGTTTGCGCTTTTGCGCAAGCACCCGCCTTCACTTTTGTGACAGAATTTCTTACCCATCCGGATTATGGATCAGCATTGGCTATAGCGGTTGATAATGATGGGGGTCTCTATTTTACTCAATTCTCAGATCCAGACCCCAATATGACTGCATGTCTCTATTTAGCCGACCCGATCAACGCCAATGAATTGGAAAACATGATGTTAGTAACAGACGCCCTTGAAGGTAACACGCCGTCCGGCCGTGGTCTTCATGGTTTGGCCGTCGATAATGAAGGTTATGTGTATCTGGCACTGGAAAGCGGTGACACGGCTACGGCAACAGTCCGTAAATTGACTCCTGCCCCTGATTTTGAAATTGATCCAAATTGGGGTGATGTTATCCTTGGCGGAAAGCGATACAACGGCATTGAACTCCTCTCGGAGGATGTGATGGCGCTCACCACTTTCACCGATGTTGATTTCTGGAACCCAAACGATCCATTCGCCCCACTACTTCATTCGGTCACAGGCGGTGAAACTTATCAACGCGATCTCGCTTATAATCCCGACACTGGTGATATTTATATCGCAAAAAATCGCGACGTTGATGGTGCACCTCACAGTAGCTGCAGTATCTTGAGAGGTGATGGACCTGACAACTTGGCCAGTTATACTGAAATTGAACCAAACTTTATCCCTCAAGGTGGTGTTGGTGGAACATATGGTGCTCATGCGCAAAAAATAGATTATGATGTCGTGAATGATCTCATCATCATTCCGGATTATTCAACCGATCCACCAACAATGGCCTTTTATGATCCAACGGATACATCCGCACCGGTAGCAGCTATTGACGGTTCCGATTCAGAAACGGGCGAATTCGAAAATCCAACAGACGCCGTGGCTTATACCAATGCCGATGACGAAACGTTTATCTTCATTACTACTTGGGATGAAGACCGCATCGTCGTTTATCAGATGGGCGAAGCCACTGAAGTGTATGGTTGGGATCTATTCTAAGAACTAAGGATTAACACAGAGTTAAGTATTGAACTCTTTCGCTGCCATGGTTTACTATGCCGTGGCAGCGATTTTTATTATGGTAGAACAAACCTCCCTTCAGGCGAGACATGTTAGGGTACCGGGGAGTTGGTAGCGCAGGTGGGACGTCTGCATCATGCGGGCAAGGATGCCCGCACTCCGTGGGGAAACGTCCATGAAATTCTTCATTTCAATTATATTATCGATTTTATTTGCCCTTAATGGATTTTCTGAGGAAGGGGAAATCTACCTTCGCCAAGCGGTAGATCGAATTATTGAAGCTCAACTGCCTAATGGAGCGATACGGTATAACTTATCTGAGGATAAAATCATTCCCTACTTCAGCCATTTTATCGTGTTGGGATTAATCGAAGCAGGTTCGGTCCTGGACGAACCAACATGTTTCGCTTCTGCAAGAAAATGGCTGCAATGGTGCGATAGGAACCGCAATGAGCACGGCTGCGTGATGGATTTTATCATTAAAAACGGAAAGACGATTTCAACCGGGGATGCCGATTCCACCGATTCTTACGCCGCACTGGAAATAATGACCGTTCAGGCATTACACGATGCAGGTAAAGCTAAAGATATACTCACCAAAGAGCGCATTCAATCCTGCCTTGAGGCCATCCGATTGACTTTCAATCCGGAAACAGGCTTAACCTTTGCCAAACCGGACTGGCCATTTCAATATCTTATGGATAATGTGGAAGTATGGCGCGGCCTTCTATCTGCGGAAAGTTTATTTACTGAACTTAATGCTCCTAATTTACTTCAAGAAGCCACTAAACTTCGCCGTCCTGTAGAAAATGGATTGAAGCTCTTTTGGGATAACGAAAAAAAGTACTTCGCCTGGGCTATTCATAAAAATGGAACGAAAAGTTTCGGATTGAAACGAGCTTACCCTGACGCCTTGGCGCAAATACTCTTGTTTGATTATGCTCTCGATCCCCAACAGTTTGGTGAATTTGAAACAAATCTTGATACAGCATTGACAATATTACAAAAGGATTTAGACGTGCACAGAAACAATAATCCTAAATCCTTAGTGCCCCTCTATTGGGGATATTGGAAAGGACAGGCGGACTTTCTTTTGGGAAGAACACAGCAGTACTCCAACCATAAACAAACTTTTGTCACTGCTCTTCCCGACACGACACCTAAAGCTGCGGGTTATTATCTACTCCTCACTTTAGATGAAGAAAAAGTTATCAAACGTTTTAAACAACGATTACCGATTTCCTTCTTTAATGAATAAGAATCAATTGATCGAAAAATCATCTGTCATAAACATATTGCGAAATTGGAGATAAGCGGGGTCTTCGATTAAATCGGACTTTTTCAAAATCTCCTGAAAATTCTCGAAATGCTCACTGAACATCTTATTCACTTTCAAGCGCTTCGAATTAAGTTTATCCTCCTGACCGGGCATGAGGATCGATTGCGGTGAGGACTCGTAATCTGAAAGATGTTCATAAGCGATCTCGAAGGAACGCTTGCCTTCGGATTGAAAAAGAGTTTTACGATATATTCCCGACCACCACAGAATCAACTCACCTAAATTTTCGTAGACGCGGATAATACTCTGAGGATCATCGGCTTCCGCTTCGGAAATGGCTAACGCCAGTTCCACATCTTCTTTGTTCAATGTAACCGGTAAAAAACGAATCAAAATCTTGGCAAGATAATCCAGTGCCAATGGATCGGGAATCCAATAATTTCTTAAAAATGAACGGCTCAATAATTGACGGAAGATGCCCACAAGTTCCGGATAAGCCTGTTGATAACGCTGCCTGGCCAGGACTTCCCACCGGCTGTCCATTGGATGTAAATGGCTATTCATAACAAACCTCATTCTTATGAATTCTTATTAAAGCACATGGCCTTTGTACTTTGTTTTCTTTATTCTATAGTGTATCAAAAATATCGACTTATTGACATTTTTTTGAATGCCCTATCATTGTTTTCACTTATTCATTATGAATAAATTGAGGTGGATGTGCAAGATAAAAATCAACGAATTCGCATCGTTATGTTGACAACTGACTCGGATTTATGCGGAACCGAACGAATTATCCTCTCTCTTCTTCGCCACATAGACAGAAAACGGTTTCAACCAGCCTTGGTAACTCACTATGGCCCCGGTGATTTATGCCACGCCGCAGAGGAATTAGGCGTGCCTTCGCTTAATTTACGCATGAAAGAAGATTCTTTTTTCGCCGCCTTAAAGCGCTGGCGTCACTTTTTGAACGAATTTAATCCGCACATGATTCAAAGCCTGTTAATCCATTCGAATATACTGGGACGGGCTACCGTTTTGTTCCGCAATGAGATCGCCATGTTGAGCGGTATAAGCACGGTTTACACAATAGAAGGTTATGGCCGGCTTTATGCGTGGATCGAAAGAATCACTCATCCGCTGGATTCACTCTATATCGTCAACTCGGAACTCGGTCTAGATAAGGTTTTGAATCTTATTGGACTGCCGAAAAATAAACTCGCTTTAGTTCATAACGGGATTGAAATCGATGTTTTCGGTGATGAAACCGCAGACATCCGAACACAAGTTCGAAACGAATTCGGTTTTGATGAGTCCCATCTGGTTGTTGGAATTGTTGCACAACTCAGACCGGCCAAACGCCATGATTTGCTTATTCGAGCCGCGGCCCAATTGATCAAGCAAGTTCCTGAATTAAGGTTATTAATTGTTGGTCAAGGAGAAATGGAAATCCCATCCAAAGAATTGGCCAAAAAAGAAGGGATTCACCAAAAAACCATATTTACCGGTTACCGCTCTGACGCAAGGCGCCTCTTGCTGGGGATGGACATATTCGCTTTGCCTTCCGTCGTGGAAGGTGAACCGGTTTCCGTAATGGAAGCCATGGATGCCGGGCTGCCGATCGTCGCTGCTGAAACTGGAGGAATTCCAGAAATTGTCCAAGACGGGATTTCAGGTTTCATATGCCCGCAAAATGATCTTGAAAGTTTTCAGGACGCTTTGCAACAGTTACTGGTTGATCCCTCGTTAAGATCAGAGTTAGGACAAAATGCCCAACAAAGGGTACGGGAAAAGTTTTCAGCTGAAAGAATGTGTGCAGAATTCCAAGAATGTTACGACGATTGCGCCAGGCAAATGGGATTACTGCCCTAATGTGAATCATTCATAGTATTCATGCATTATTTACCATTCATACCAACTATCTTTGTAAATCCCATATACATAAATTAAATTCCCCTAGACAAATTTCAAATTATATTGTCTTATAATCACATAAGCGATATGTGAATCTTTCGCTATTCAAAAAAAAGAGGAGGAAAGACAATGAAAGGGAAAATTTTTTTTGGATTTATCATCGTTAGTTTTTGCCTTATCAGTCCTTTTTGCACTTTCAGTGCAATGACCCTGTCCCCCGGGATTTACGCGGCTGAAGACCTAACCGCTGACCCCGAACCAGTTACCTTAGTTTCAGTAGGAACAGATGATTTTGACGAAGATACTTTCCGGCAAGAGACTGAAGAAACGTTTAACCTTGAAGTCTACGAGTTGGAACCGGGATTGTATCGATTCGTCAATGATCCGGCGGCCAAAACCGATCAAGCCGCATTGAATGCCGATGTCTCGCAACTCTCCCTGTCTGATGTGATTGCAGATTCTGACGCCGACGGCGTCTTGATTCGTGGTCTTGGAAATTATCCAGGAGAAACGGCAATCACTTTCGGTCTGATTAATGAGTATCCGGAAGTACCTCGAACCGCTGACGGAGAAGTGGATTATGATGAAGCTGCCGTAGAAATCGGGTACAAATTCTACACAGGCAGAAGGAATTTTGGCGTGGATGGTATTATTGGTGCTTTCGAGAACATTGCTCTAGGCGATCACGCCAATAATAACATTGGAGTAATTCATACCTTTGGCGGTGGACGGACTTTTATGACCGATGTCTGGATTTACAACGTTTATGATGGAATCTTCTTCGATGGCGCAAGTGAAGCATATATGTTTAATTGCATTCTGCATCAAACTTATCAGCCATGGAACACGATGGAAGAAGCCAATGCGGATGGTTATTTCACCGAGGACTGGGAAGCACTAGTTCAGCCTCCACGAATGGGTGGTGAATTGTATGCAGATGCAATGGGCTTCAGTGTGGATGAATATCCTCAATTGGCGGGT
The DNA here is from genome assembly GCA_964643335.1 of uncultured bacterium. Taxonomy (GTDB): domain Bacteria; phylum Hinthialibacterota; class Hinthialibacteria; order Hinthialibacterales; family Hinthialibacteraceae; genus CAZXSQ01. The sequence continues at coordinate 4,311 of CAZXSQ010000127.1, read as the reverse complement.
GTAACAATGGGAAATGATGTGGCCTCCGGATGGAACATCAACCTTATTGAAACCGAAGGCGCGGATCCACAAATGGTATATATGAGAAACTGTACTCTCATTCGCCACCAGATTCGAGACTCAAACCGGCTATGGAGGCATAATGAAGGAGGCGGTGCGGGAGCGTTCGTTTTGATTGAGGACAGCATGATCCTCAGCGTGGATATCAGCCCGCATGTACAGATTCGGATTGATGCCGATGATCCGGATATCTTTGGAAGTATGTTTAACACAAAATTCTGGAATTACGCCTCAGAAAGCACCCAGTTGACCGGTATATCTGCATTAAACTGGAATATTGATCCAGGCGATCAGTTCTTGCTCGACGACGCTAATGTCGATTTGGATACCCCCGGCGGTCTAGACATCCCTGCTGCCTCTGAATTATTCAGATTGGATGGCCGGAAACTGACAACCTTTATGGACGGTGCTATAGAACTAACCATGGCCACCGACGGAGGACAGATAGGTTATCGGCTTCCTGACACCGCCCCGGACGGGTCGCTGCCTGTTACTACAGGGGAACCGGTTGGTGTTTCTGATTGGTCGATATATTAAACTGTTTTGTATTAGGAAACAAAAAGGAGCACGAAGAGGAGTTGTCTGCAAACAGATTAGCCACATCTTAAGTAGGGGCGGTTCGCGAACCGCCCCTACGGATTGGACATCTGGAAGGTGAACATCCTGTCTGCTTCTTTTAAATTTTAAAGTGCACTTTCACCACATGTGCGGGCAAGGATGCCCGCGCTCCCACTTATGCTTTAATATTAAGTTTCTCGCCGTTCTGAAGGTTGGTCTTAATGTTGGGAAAAACAATCACCCTTGCCCTGCCGCCACCAACATGACGTTCCCCGGTTTGAGGATCGATATGGCTATGTATTTGTACTGAAGTCATGACTCGTCTCCCTTCGAGTATTGCATCAGACGTTTCCCGCCGGACATGAGATAATTCATGCTGTCTTACGGCAAACGGGGCTTGGGCCTGCGTGAATGGGGTTGGAGATTGAAAGGAAATTCCGGAATCACTTGAACCATCCTGATAAGAGGTCGTTTCTCGTTGAAAAACTGAATTCCCATCCGAATCAAGAGCTTCTTCCGCCGGAGTCTCTTCATTCTCAGGATTGTCTTCGGGACGGATTGGTTTTTCTTCTTCTTGTCGGCTGGCGGAAGGCTTGATGTCTTCTTCGATACCACGCACCTGCTTCAAAGCTTCACGGGCAATACGCTGCGCGTCAAAAGAACGCCCGTTTCCCACATATTGTTCAGCCATAGACAACATGGCCATTATCCGCGAGGCTTTGGCGCCCGTGATATGGTTTTCAAACAGAATTCGCCTGGCTTCCGCTATCGAGCGTAAGGTCTGGTCGGCATTCAATCTTGCTGGTTGTTGTGCAGCACCAGTCAAAGGCACTGGCGGTACCGGTGTAACCATCCCTGTTCCATCGGCTTCAAGTATAATTTTGAAAAAATTATATCACAAAATCAAAATAACACAAATAAGATTGATTTTATATAATTTTAATTTGATTTCTCCTGAAAACCGTTGTTTTTCCAAAAAAATTGCGGTCATTTATATTCTGTAGAGCAGGCGGGACACTTATTTTATCCCGCCTGCTAATTTTAAGGCCGTAGGAGGTATTTGTGATGTGCTGGTTACTTTCTGTCGAGATTTTATTCGGGTGAAAGAATTCTTTCTTCCTTGTTTTTAATGATTCTTTCACGATTTTCTTTTAATTCCTTTAATCGTTGTTCCAATCTTTCCAATTTCTCTGAAACGCCGTCAATTTCTTCCTGCGTTCTTTTTTCTAATTGATGACGCAGGCGCATCCGGATTCTTTCACGTTCTTCCGGATTGTCTATTGAGTGGAACTTTTGGCCTATTTGTTTGAACAGGCGCATTTCAGGACTGGCAGGTTTATGCATCCTTGCGCGCCTTTCTTCACGGAATCGCCTTTTGGAACGTTCAGCGAATTCCCGTTCTTCCTTTTCATCCCGCTCTGCCAATTCTTCCAATGCATCCCGCATAGCCTCTCTTGGGGAATCGCCTTCACGGATATCTTCTTTTACTTCTTCAGCCAGTTCGGGATGACTTTCTTTGATGAGTTCATAAAGTTTGCGGCCCAGCATTGGCGGTGGAGACATCCCTTCAAATCGTTCTGCTCCAAAACGGCCACCTCGCCCGAATCTGCCCCGAAATTCCTGACCAGGACCGGGATGCTGTCTGCCTCTGAAACCTCGATATTCTCTTTCTCGACGGTCTTCACCATAACCGAATCGCTCTCTTTCCATTCGTGGCCCCATCGGCCCGAATCTCTCCGGTCCCCATCCTCTCATTCCGGACGGCGGGCCTTGATGCCAACGTCCTGGACCCCGGCCTTGATAACGTCCATACCGGCCTCTTCGTTGCGGGGCTTCTCTAAAACTGGGTTTTTCAGGATAACCACAACGCGGGCAGCACATTTCCATCTGTTGATGGCGGCGTCTTCTTTCAGGACGGCCGGCTCGCGGTTCACGTATTTCCCGTTCTTCACCTCTGTCCTGCCAAAACGGACAGTGCTCAGGATCTCTCATTCTCTCTCTGCGCATTTCCCTCATCGGGTGAAGCATTTGTCCGCGTCCTCTCATTGGAGGGAAAGTTTCTTTCTCGATACCGGGCTTCTCTTTACTTTGTTCACTCATTTCCGGTGGGGGAGCTTTTTCCTTCTCTTTTTCCGGGGGATCAGCCCAACCAAATAACGTGATCGTACCAACAAACAAAGTGCTCAATAGAATAGACTGAACGAATTTCGTTTTCATCATAATTCACCTTTCTAAAATAGTGGTTTGTATGAACAACTTATTTCCGTTGTTTCTTTAATGTATAACGTACAAAATAATTATTTATTGAATGAACTTATCAATTTAATCAAAAAGTTTGTTAAGTAAGTGAATGCTTTTAAGAAAGATGATGAGGAAAAATACCAAAGAAGATAAACTCTATTATTTATTATAATACCGGTACGATGCCGCTCGCAACCGGAGATACTTTCATCATCGATTCAGCGTGTGCGGTATTTCCTTTTTTATCTTGAACATCAATTGAAAATTTATGCAGTCCGAAATCCGTTGGGCCATCTATTTCACGCTCAAAATCTGTTATCCCATCAACAATATCCAAAGGCAATTGCTTGCCGTCTACCAGCAGTTTTGCTGAACGTATACCGTCCTCGTCGTTTATGTAGAGGTA
>CAZXSQ010000127.1:0-1036 GCA_964643335.1 uncultured bacterium | reverse complement strand
GATCAGCTCCCTTTAATTCTTTCCGCTGGTTAAATATTTTTGAAATAACATAAACGATAGGATTTTTCTTGCCTTGAACGGTGTTCTTGTTCAGATGTTCAATGGTGCAATAGGGTTTGTCATTCCAGTAGCCTATTCCTTTTATGCATATCCCTGCGATGATTAGCAACAGTATCAGTTTCTTTAATCGCATGATTCCACCTCGGTGATAATAAGATCGGCGTCTTTCATGCGTACAATATCATAGCCATCCGGTTTAGCAGATTTATTTTGTAAAAATTCGTGATACTGATGGCGTGGAGAGTGGATTATTTTATACCGGCTCGTTTTCTGTGGTTCGCAGTCCGTATTTCTTCATTAAATCCTGCAAATGCCGGCGGCTGATTCCCGCCATGAGAGCGGACTGGGTCACATTGCCCTGATTGGATTTAAGCAGTTGCTTTAAATAACGGTGCTCAAAAGCCTCGCGAGCTTTCTGAAACGTCAAATGATTAGGATCAAGGAGAGAAGAGGATTCTGTTGGCGGGGAGGAAAGCAGAGTTTTGGGGAGGTCTTCTTCCTGAATCTGGCCGGTTTCGCGTAGAATCATGCATCGTTGTATAGTATTTTCCAGTTCACGTATATTGCCCGGCCAATGATACTCCATCAAAATACGCATGGCTTCCGGAGCAATGCCTTCAACGGATTTGTTCATCTTCTGGTTGAATTTTGAAATAAAATGCTCGGTTAGAAGGGGAATATCTTCCTTTCGTTCTCTTAAAGTCGGCAGGATGATGTCCATAATGGAAAGCCGGTAGTACAAATCCTCGCGAAATGAACCTTTTTGGACATCGTCATGCAAATCCCGATTTGTGGCAGTGATGACACGCACGTCGATTTCTTTGGAGTGGACACTTCCGATTCGTCTGACTTCTTGTTCTTCCAGAACTCGGAGAATCTTCACCTGCAATTCCATCGGCAGGTCACCGATTTCATCCAGGAACAGCGTGCCTCCGTCCGCCGCTTCAAAAAGACCGATTTTGCGTTGATGAGCACC
>CAZXSQ010000126.1:13699-14043 GCA_964643335.1 uncultured bacterium | reverse complement strand
CGAATGTCCGAGTACAATTTGCAATCCCGGTTATCATAGCGGGGATCGACAATCTCTTTTTTCACTTTTTCACGCCGGGATTTTTGAGGATCGCAGATAGCCACGCATTGAATTTCCGGCTCACGCAGCAACATACGCAGGTCGAACGAACCCCGGCCTCCAATGCCAATTCCTCCCAAAATAATTCGCTCATTGGGAGATACTGCTCCTTCTTTCCCGAGAACTGAACTAGGGATGACCATGGGAGCCATCACTATCGCCCCAGCCTGTGCGGTTGTTTTGACAAACTGCCGCCGTGTAATGTTTGACGAGTTTGAAGTATTCTTTTGATGCTTTGATTTGCT
>CAZXSQ010000126.1:10009-13689 GCA_964643335.1 uncultured bacterium | reverse complement strand
AATATTGCCTCCATTGTATTCGCTTTCGAGCATAAGACATGTTAACTCAAATCACCACCACTAGTCGATACTTGTGGAGCATTATTGGAAAGAAATATAAAAGCCCTGGAGAAATTCCAGCATTCACCATTACCCTGAAAAAGAGTAAAAGAAGACATAGGATTAATTGCATGGAATACAAATTATTTCCCATATAACAAAAAAAGCATACAGGTCTCAATATTCCAGTCAAATGAACATGGGGGAAAATGCCGTTGTGATTTTACAAAGAGACAGTGATGTCAGTAGGAGCCGTTTTTTGTTCCGGAGTGAACTCGATGAAGCGTCAGGAAGCCCTTTCACTGGTCTGATGAATGATTGTAGGGATTTGATTCATTTATTTTCCTTCGAAGCGGCTCTCTTGCACCATGGCGGACGTGTAAAACATGGACAGTGTCTTTTTGCACAGTAAAGAGAATTCTGTAGATGTAGCGGTGCTTCCCGTAAAGCAGATGACGAATTTCTTCTTCAAAAAATTTATTTTCTAAAGCCAAAGGACAGCGATTTGGGTGTTGGGAAAGAGATAAAATTGCTTCCTTGACTTGTGCGTACCATTCTCGTGCTTTCTGCGGCGAATTTTCGGCAATCCAACAGGATATGCTTTCAATATCTTCCTCTGCTGTGGTCTCAATGATAACGGTATATTCATTCATCTCGCAGAAACGCGTGTTTCTCCTCCAAGTCTTTGAAAACGTCTTCAGCCGTTCTGCCTGTTCCTTTCTTCATAGATTCTAATCCTTGCCGGATACCTACAGTTGTTTCCAACAATTCGAGTAATTCAAGCATCTTTTGATACGCCTCCGCTGCCTGGATAATAACCTCGGCCTTCCCATTTACGGTAAGCACTTCGGGCCGGCCGGATTCCTTGAGGCGTTTAATGTGCTCTTTGGTATTACGCTGGAAATCCGAAAGCGAGTGAATGTCTTTACTCAGGTCAATCATAGTTAAACTCATACGTGAAATTTACTGTATATTTCATGTTATTCTATAAAACCCAAGTGTCAAGAATTCCCTATTGGATAGCGGTGTTACTCAGGAACGACACACAGTTCTAGTTCATGCACATCGGAACTGGGAAGGGGGTCATCGATATAAATCTTCGCGGTCATATTATTTTCTGGTGAAGGGGCTTCAAGCAAGTAAACGTATCCTCTGCCTTTGATTCTTTTCAAGACATAGGTTCCTGAGGTGGGGAAGGGTGGAATGATTTTCTGATGGATATTGGATGCAGGATCAGCCACCAAATGCTCGATGTGGCATCCCTTTTCATTGACATACAAAATGTCCCGTCCATCCACTGTGCCCGACCAACGAAAAACGCTTCTGGCATTCGGATGATTTTTCAGAAATTCATTGTCTTTCTTAGCGGTTTCTCGAATCATGTTTCTTATTTCATCTTGTGCCGGGGCGTTTTTCAATTCTACCTCTGCCTGTGTGAGATTTTCTTGAATCCGTTCAGCGATGGATAGAAATACGTGAATAGCTTTTGTTCCATAAAAACCATCGTTGTTTTCATGGTCGTGGAGAGCGTGTTCTAGGTCTTCTATTTTTTTCTTGAGGAATTGAAGTTTTTGTGATGAGGGATTTTCCCGATAAGCATAACATGCGAAAATTGCGTTCATATAGGCTTGGTTAAGACGAAGAACAAATGCTCCACGAGTGAGATCGTGAGACACTTTGTTGACCGCTTCCTGATTTTCCAAATCCGCAGCGATACGCAAAAAATCATCACGTGCTTCTTCCCAAATGCGTATTCCCAGGGTCATTTCTTCCTGCGTATCTGCAATCCAAGGTTTGGCTTGGAGATAAAGTTCATAAAGAAACCGGTCATGGCCAGCGCCGCGATCCCATATCGGATTACCTTTCAAAACAAACCGGTCGATGTACACATGCGGCCGGGGATTCCAATGCCGTAACGCCAGCGGTCTGACATACCATGCGTTTCGTACGGCTTTATCCAATGAGAGAAATATATCGGCAATTTCATAGGCATGAGTTCGGCCAAACCGGCTTGTCGCCCAATCGCGAGTTATTTCACGCACATTGGCGTCGGGATTCCAAGAGAAACGCCATATCATATAATTGGCGGCATCCAAGGGAATAGAACCATGTGTGGCGATTCCATTACTGAGCGATTTCGCACCGCGATGCAGGGCGAACTGCATACCGCTGGCTATACGTTCAGCGGCGAAATCAATGATGGGGGAGCCGGGGCGTTGAAAACGTGAAGTTTCAATTTCAACATTGGTTTGGTGTGGTGAGAGCCCAAAGGTTGGATTTAACTGCTGGAACTGCCATTGATCCGTACGGGTCAGTTTTATGGATACGATCAAATTGTCTGTTGGAATTTCCTCAGTGAAAATTCGCTGAAAGACATCTTCGATACTGTGTTGTTCGTGGCTGCTGGTTACCCATGTGCGGTGAATATATTCCTTCCCGAATTCTTCACAGACGACCTGATGGACTGTCTGAATGATTTGCTGATAGATCAATTCAAAAGAACGTTGTTCTTTCTCACACCGGTGATGAACCAGGTCGAAGGATTTGTACTCTCCTTTCGGAATAACTTCTCCTGTCCTAACCAGAATTCCGTCCGTTTCCGGCAAAGCTGATAATACGTTGGCGAATTTTGAACCGAGCAACTTCCACAATTGCTGGTCTTGTGTACACAGTTGGGCATCCATGAACCGCAGCCATTCCGGATGATAGATAAGTTCATCCCCCACAAGAATGACACGAAGTCCGAGGTTGTGAGCCAGTTCTATCAATTTACGATAAGCGGAACGGAGAAGTGATATTTTTTCAGGAAGTTTGTCCTCAAACCAGACGAGTTTATTTCTCCCATAAACGAGAATATCGGTTGCGCCATATAACGCCGCTTCTATCAGATTCTCTTGTGTTCGTTTGTATACTTGCTCGAATTGCTCAGAGTTGGGGATTCCCAAATCTTCAGAGGGAGGGGAAATGTAAATAAAATGCCTTTGGAAAGCGGGGGAAATAGACACGTTTTGATTTGGAAACTGACCTGTAGTTTTAATGCGATCAGTCAACCAGCAGATTCCGCTGAACAATCCCAACGGCGATGCTCCCTGAACCGACCAATGCGTTTTGTTTTCATTAAAAGTATAAACGAAATGTCTATGATCTTGTGACTGTAAATCTTGGTTAAGCCCAATTTCACCATCCGGGATTCTTGTGTTTTCATTGGATGGATGTCCGAATTCTATTATGACGGCTTCTTCTAACAGATTAAGAGACTTTTGAATCAATAGATGGTCATTGATTTCCCGATCCATATTTTCCAATAATACACCGGAAAATTCGCCTGCTTTTGTTACCGTAGGTAATGCCAAAAGCATTGAAACGAGTAAATACAAAATCCAGTTTTTTAGAATTGATTCCATGTTATTGTTCTTGTGCATTGTCATGGATTAGTTTACTCCGGAATAGTGAAATGATTTATAATGTAAAAGCATTTTAGAAAAAATATGCAGTAAAATTGAGGGGTACAATACCAAAAGAGTTGAATATAGGTTAATACCTGGAGTATGGTAGAGATTAAAATGGGAGGTTTGTATTATGCGTATTTTTTGTTTTTGTTTACTTTTTCTAGTTACGATTTCTTCTATTCAAGCCGATGT
>CAZXSQ010000126.1:0-9999 GCA_964643335.1 uncultured bacterium | reverse complement strand
AGCGCCCGGATTGGCTGGATGAAGGCATCGTTATGGCAGGCAGCTGGGAGCCACTATTGTTTCGTGTTCGTCGTGATGGTAGTGAAGGGTATACACCCACCAAAGAACAAATCGAGGCGACAAAACGTGAACACAGCCCTGAGATGATAAAACAGTTGAAAAATCTCGGCGTCAACTTCGTGATGATGCACTGCTACAAAGGGTTTGGGCTTGAAGCCGAGGCTGAGAGCATGAAAGAGGCGGTTAAATTTTCGAAACTTTGCCACGATGCGGGAATGCGTGTAGGCGTTTATAATTTCAGCGGCGCGTTTGGCTGGGAACTGCTTTTCAAGGAAACTCCTGAAGCGAAAGATTGGGTGGTGCTGGATGAAGAAGGAAATCCAGTCCGCTATGGAAGTGTTTCGTACCGTTATTACTGGAACCGCAACCACCCGGACGCACAGTCTTTTTACAAAAACCTTATCCGATTCGCCGTCAATGAAATCAGGACCGATTTACTCCATTTTGACAACTACTCCGTTGGTCCGGGTTGGGATGCCAGTTCGATTCAACGATTTCGTGACCACCTTAAAAAGAACTATAACGATTACCAGCTGGAAAGAATGGGAATTGAGGATGTTAATGAAGTTGAACCGCCAAGGAATGATGCAAACAAAAGGCTCTATTTCGAATGGAAGGATTTCCAATGCCAATCGTTGGCCGATTCTTATTACGAAATGAGCCGGTACGGAAGAAGCTTGCGCGAGGATGTTTTGGTAGAATGTAATCCAGGCGGTGTACGCAATCGGATTTATCCACCAGTTGATCATGGTCGATTATTGCAGGGAGGTGAAGCGTTTTGGGATGAAGGCAGGATGCCGGGTTATCATAATAGAGAAGTGCAATCGCGAATTCGGACTTACAAAGTTGCCCGGCGTATGAAAAATATGGCGTTTGCTTACAGCACATCACCATTGGAAATGGCGGAGTCAATGGCCTTCAACCTCGATTGTTTAGGGTGTATCTGCTGGTTCGAATATGGCAAACTGGTTGCCCGTCCACATTCTGAAGAACCTGTATCTGATAAACTCGCGCCTTATATCAAGTTTTATCACCAAAACCGAAATTTGTTTCAAGACACAAAAGTACAGGCGGATGTGGCTGTGCTGCGCAGTTTCCCATCCCAAGTGTTCGCTGATCCCAAATACGCACGTATGACCAATCAGGTTGAGCAGATATTCATAGAAAACCGCATTCCATTTCAAATCATTTATGACACTCATCTCAATGAATTGGAGCGCTACCGCATTCTTGTCCTGGCGGGGTGTGTGGCCTTATCGACAAAACAAATTGAATTAATAGAGCAATTTGAAAAACAAGGCGGGAAGGTATTCATCGTTGGTCCAGCCGGGATTTATGACGAATGGCTAGCACCTCACAAATCTGTAAATTTATTTGATGATCAAGAAAAAGGCGTTACCCGCATAGATGAAACTGAAGAAGTGTTGACAGCGTTTTATGGGCAATACGCCGATCAACTTTCAATGAGGGTGAAAGCCCCTGAAGGACTCTGTGCCGAATTAGTTGACAGCAAAACAAGCAGAATGGTGCATTTGGTTAATTATAAAAAAGAACCCATTAAAAAAACCGATGTTACAGTTCGTATTCCCGATGGTGTACATGTGGAGTCGATTCATCTCCTCAGTCCCGATCGTGAACATAAACAACAAATAAACTATGAACAAGGAACGGATCAAGTAAAGTTTGCCGTTCCTCAAATACATGTCTATGAAGTAGCCAAAATTAATTTTAACTAAACTTATAGGAGATTTGATATGCGTGGAATGTTGTTATTCATTGTGGGGATTATATCAATGCCGTTAGTACTCTCTGGTGAACCACTGGAACTTGGTTCTTCTTTTACCAATACCATCGGGATGGAATTCGTGCGGATTGAACCCGGTGAATTTATGATGGGTCAGAAAGAAGGCGGTGATTGGGATGAAACACCTGTTCACAAAGTAAAAATTACTCAACCGTTTTACATGGCCGTTACTGAAGTAACCAATGAACAATATGAACAATTCGACCCGGATCACAAAAAACTTAGAGGAAAGCAAGGCTTTTCCAAAGAAGACGATGAAGCGGTGATTTTCGTTGACTGGCATGAAGCGATGAAATTTTGCACTTGGCTTTCCTCAAAAGAGAGTAAACCCTCCCGGCTCCCGACTGAGGCCGAGTGGGAATATGCGTGCCGTGCTGGAACATCAACAAAGTTCTACACGGGAGAGACACTACCAGAAACTTATCATAAACACCAAAAAATTGAGTGGCACCCAAAACCAGTATCGTTGACAGTCGGAAAAACACCGGCCAATCCATTTGGTTTGTTCGATATGCATGGCAATGTTGAAGAATGGTGCCTGGATTGGTATGGGCCGTATATTCAAAACGAACAAACGGATCCGGTTGGACGTGAAAGCGGTGAAATGAAAGTGACACGCGGTGGCAGCCATCACACCGAAGTGTATTTTTTACGAAGCGCCAATCGCTTGGGAACCTTACCTGAAGATAAACATTGGTTGATAGGCTTTCGTGTTGTGTTAGGAGATTTTTCCGATACACAACCTTTACCACCACCTGAACCACCATTGTGTGATAAAAATGTGAAACAGGTTGAGTATAAATGGGAAGAGAGAGAAGATGATAATCAGCCGTATTTTGAAGGGCCGATCCGATTTGTTCATATTCCGCCGAATTCCAACGGCCCGTTGTTTTCACAACATAATCACTGCCCAACGATAACCTATTGCCCCAATGGAGACCTTCTCGCCGCCTGGTATTCCACCAACAGTGAAAGTGGACGGGAAATGACGATTGTAGCCAGCCGTTTAAGACAGGGAACGGAACATTGGGAACCCGCTTCTCTCTTTTTCAAAGCGCCGGATCGTAACATGACAGGATCATCCTTATGGAACGCTGGAAAAGGAACTCTCTATCTTTTCAATGGATTGGAAGCGGCTGGAACATGGGGCAACCTCGCGCTGGTTATGCGCACCAGTACGGATAACGGAGTGACATGGGAAAACAGATTGATCAATCCTCATCACCAACCCCATAACCAGGTCATCGATGGTACGCTTAAAACCAAGGAAGGATATCTTATTCAACCCTGCGACGCGGTTTACGGTGGGAATGGAGGAACGGCCATCCATATAAGCCGGGATGGCGGCAAGACGTGGTCTGACCCGAGTGTAGGACAGCCAGATCCAAAATTTGAGAAAGGAAAAAAAGGCAGCTTGATTGCAGGCATCCACGCCGCTGTAGTCCAGCTGAAGGATGGCCGGTTAATGGCTTTTGGCAGGGGAGATAATATCGACGGCAAAATGCCCATGAGTATGTCAAGCGATATGGGTAAAAGCTGGACGTATATCCCAAGCGAGTTTCCTCCAATCAGCGGGGGGCAGCGCCTGGTGTTAATGCGATTGCGAGAAGGGCCGATTTTATTCGTCTCATTTACAGACAGTTCCAGGAATTTGAATAATCCTACAGGATTGACTCTCATCACCGCTGATGGCCAAAAAAGAACTGGTTACGGGCTTTTTGCAGCATTATCCTTTGATGAAGGCAAAACATGGCCCATCAAAAGACTTATCACCGCCGGTGGAGAAGCAAAAAAACTGGACGGAGGTGCATGGACGGATGAGTTTGTCATGGACGAAACTCATGCTGAACCCAGAGGCTATTTAGCGGCAACACAGACACCGGATGGGGTAATTCATCTCATCTCAAGCGCCTTACACTACCGTTTTAATCTGGCTTGGTTGAAAGAGTGATAAAGGGGCGGACATCTTGTCCGCATTCTAATGCCTATACTCCATACGGATATCATTTAACACCGGGAATTCTTTCCGCCATGCTTGAACCAAATCCGGATCGAGCTCTATGCTAAACGCTCCTTCCAAATTTCCGCCATCGATAAGGATGCTTCCGTGAGGATCGATGACCATGCTACGGCCGGAGTAAGCAAGTTTGGGATCATTGCCACAGCGATTCACACCAATTACATAAGCCTGGTTTTCAATAGCGCGGGCAGTAAGCAAAGTAATCCAGTGCTGCTCTCTCGCTTTAGGCCAGTTGGCAATCACTACGAATAACTCAGCTCCTTTTTGTACGGCGTGTCTGAAAATTTCAGGGAAACGCAGATCGTAACAGATAAAAGGTGCAACGGTTAAATGGAGCCATTTAAATGTCACAATATCTGTTCCCGAACAATAATGTTGATTCTCACCTGTATATGAAAAAGGGTGTAATTTACAGTACCGTGCAATTTCATTGCCAGCAGAATTAACCACAACAGTTTCATTTCTGCCAAGCCTGTCAGAGGATTGTGTCACCAAACCACCCAGAACATACGAATTATGTTGTATTGCCATTTCGTGAAGAAAATTTTCCACCGGCCTGGATTCATCTTCACAAATCTCTTTCACATTCATGCTGAAACCAGTAGAAAACATTTCCGGCAGTATGATTAAACTATCCTTTGGAATGCTTTCTTCTTGAAGTAATGATCGAATTTTTGAGAAGTTGGCTTCTTTATCTTCCCAAACAATATCCGGCTGAACGCAGATAACCTTCATCTATTTTCTCATTTCTCCTTTATCACCGTTTCATCAAGAGGCATATCAAGCCGTTCATATCGTTGGGCACGGCCTTTTTCATCACTGATATGAATTTCACGAGCCAGTTTCCCCACTTTAAGAGCATGTTCTCGTGGAACCACAATCACCCCGTCACCGTCAGCAACAATTACATCCCCTGGATAAACGAGTACTCCGCCACAATTAATAGGGAAGTTATAAGACTCTGCAATTAAACGTCCGGGCCGCACACCTCTGGTACTGTATCCATTTTGACAATACACCGCGATTTTCTTAACTTTAACAATTTCATCCGTATCGCGAGCACCAGCATTGGTAACTACACCCACAACACCTTTTTCAGCCCAGCCCAGGCTATTATTGGAACCGATAAATCCACATTCTTTAACTCCATTCGCATCAATCACAACAACGTCACCTGGTTTTGCGGTTTTCAGCCAGGCATCGGGAGCCCGGCCGTATTGCTCAGATTTAAATTTCTTGAAGCCTTCTAGGGTTGGAAACGAATTGATACCGACGCGAACATCAGTAGGGACGTGCCGCACTGTAATAGCAAATCCGACAATACGATGAGTGAAATTTTCTGCATCGCGCCATAAAGGACGGATATCTTTTTTCATTAATCCAATATCCTGTAAACCGATCAGATCCATTCCATCGCAAACATCGGTTACGCGCAGGTTTTTGTATAGTTCGAGGATCTCAGATCTTGCTTCAGTGCTGTCATCAAAACTTTTGTTCTCCAGCAGCCTGATACCCTTCGGTGTCCTAAGCGGTTCGGTATTGTCATATTCCTGTGAGGAAGTAAAACCAGCTGACAGTATCCCAAAAACAAAGGCCGCCAACATTATTAACTGAATATTTCTGAATGAAAAAAACATATGCGCCTCCTGAATTAAAAAAGTTATATTTATTTATACTTTTGCACATATTTTGTCGTTGGGTAAGGCAAGTCTACATATATAATGGGTAAAACAGGCGTTCCGCCTGTACCCGTATCGCAGGTAGAATAGCGTCCCCGCCTGTCTTTCGTTATACCTGAGTTCTATTGACAGATTAATTCAATAAATTTATCTTTATGTGTAAGATAAAATTTTATATTAGAAAAAATGATTTTTATCACTTATAAACACTTCACATTACTGTTTCCAATGATGAAACTTCAACTCGATTTAACTGGAGAATAAAAGAGAGATGCAATTAAAATTGAAAAAAGCATTCACCTTGATTGAACTGCTTATTGTCGTGGCCATCATCGGAATTCTGGCAGCCATTGCCGTTCCCAATTTTCTCAACGCCCAATTAAAAGCCAAAATCGCTGCAACGGTTGGGAATATGAGATCCATCGGGACAGCCATTGAAATGTACGCTGTTGATAATGGTTCTTATCCAAACACATATTGGCCGGAGACCCATACCTTTATCAACCCGCGTCAACTGCGTTTCAAGCGTTTGACCACTCCCGTGGCATACATGAGCACAAGTGTGCGCGATGTATTTAACACAATCGATCCTGAACCAATGGCTGTCTATCCTTTTTGGGGACCGGATACAATGAATCACCGACGTAAAGGAACCTGGTTTGACCACCCCGCCATGCAGTCCATCAAGAATCAACGAGGGGGATGGGCAATCATGAGTTTTGGTCCGGATCAAGATTTTGAATCTACCCAAAAGCAATATCTTGTTGAGTTCGATACATCCAACGGCTTGGTCAGCGATGGTGATATATATGAATTTGGCCCGTAATGTGCAGTATCAATTTTCATAAATTAAAAGGAGAAAGGTTAAGTGACAATGTATTTGAAATCGGAAAAAAAGACATTTGTATGGCTGGGGATTCTATTGTGTTTGGTAATGGTCCCTCAAACGTATGCTCAATTGGATGAGTCTTTATTGACATGGACTCCTGAGCGTGGGATATCGCTGAATGGTACCACTGATTATATCGAAGTGGAAGATGCCGAAGATTTCAACCTGAACCAATTAACGGTTGAGGCATGGGTCAAGTTCAGAGACAATACCGGCCAGCAGCAAATTATGGGACGTGGAGCGGCCGGCGAATTCTTTACCTTTTATGCTGACCGCGGAAACGGACGGTTTCTGGTTGAAGGAGTCGATGTCGGTCATGAATCCGCTATTTCCGAAGTGCCACCAGCGAATACTTGGGTGCATATGGCCGGAACGTATGATGAAGAAAATATACGCCTTTATTACAACGGCGTGATGATGGTCGAACAGCCGTTTAACGGAGTTACCCGATTTGGAGAGGCACCGCTGCGTATCGGTGCACTGGTACCTGGCGAACGGCACCTGAACGGATTGCTCGACAATTTACGAATTTGGAATCGAGCGCTCTCACAGGAAGAAATTGCACAATTGTTGGCAACACCACCTAGCGAAGAAAATATTGACGAAATGACCGATAACGGATTAATCGCTTATTGGAGTGAACGGTCTGTTGAGGGGAACATTATCAACGACCTCGCTGGTGATCATGAGGCAGCCTTCCAGAAATATACCCTCGACGAATCCAATCTTACTTTCAAACCGGAAGGTGGAATATCTTTTGATGGCAAGAGTACGTATATAATCGTTGAAGACGGCACTCCGTTTAATCTGCCCGCTTTTACACTTGAAGTGTGGGTTCGATTTGATGATACACATGAAAATCAGGTCTTTATGAACAGAGGCGGTGCGCCGAATGATTTCACGTTTTATTTATACGATCAGGTGCGGTTTTTGGTTCAGGATGTCAGCGGATATAACCATGCAGATGGCAGAGTCCCGCCTGCACAATCCTGGGTGCACATTTTGGGTACACATGCAGAAGATGGCACCAACCGTATTTATTATAATGGAATTCTTCAGGATGAGAGCGTAGTCCCCGCACAACCATTGGACAGTGACAATCCGTTATATATTGGCGCCCTGGAACCTGGAAGCCGACATCTGGACGGTCAGTTGGAGAACCTTCGTATTTGGAACAGAGATCTTTCCGAAGCGGAAATTCTCGAATTGCTGCAAACTCCACCTGAAGATGAGGACATCGACCAGATGAAAGACGATGGATTGGTAGCGTATTGGTCATCACGCTCATTGGAAGGAGATACGGTTATTGATTTAACTGGCAATGGCCATGACGGTGTTTTTCATACATTCGAAATCGATGAAACTAACTTGACTTTCAAACCGGAAACTGGAATAGCTTTTGATGGTGTAAGCACTTACGCCGTCGTTCAAAATGCTGAACCGTTCAATGTGAATCAGATCAGTATTGAAGCATGGTTGTATTTGGATCCGGTATTTCATATCCGTGATCTTGGAGACCGTGGAATTATTGGGCGAGGTGGAATAAATACCTATTTCAGCCTGTATGGCTCTTCTCATTATGGGAATAAAATTCATATGTTAGTGGAAGAATTCGGTGACGTGGCTGCGGTAATGCCTCCAGCTGAATCCTGGATTCATGTTTGTGGAGTTTATGATGAAGAAAGTGTCCAGCTTTATTATAATGGCCAGATGGCTGATGAAGTGGATGCCCCCGGCATTCTATATTGGGGTGGCGATCCGCTGTTTATTGGAGCCATCAATGAAGAAGCAGGATTCTTCGAAGGCCAAATGGAGAATATTCGCATATGGGGGAAACCGCTTTCGCAAAATGATATTATCGATCTTCTGGCTACGCCTCCCAGTGAGGAAAATATCTCAGAGATGAGCGATAACGGATTGATTGCTTATTACTCTTCCCGCGCCATGTCCGATAATCAGCTGGAGGATTTGAGTGGGAATGAAATTCATGCCGAGCTTTTCGGCGCTGTCGTTCCAGTCGAAGAATGGAGTTTGTATTAAGATTAGTTTAATCGAATCGAAATTTTCCGTGTATGAATTTTAAGTTTATTTCTTGATGCTTTTCTATTATGAAAAGCCCATCTATAAATTATCAAGGCGTTGGATCGGTTACATTATCGAACTGATTCAGCGCCTTATTTACTCTTAATTCAATGAAGGAGAACTATCATGCAACAACGAAAAAAACATTTTATATACTTGGCCTTATGTTCACTGCCACTTTTTGTTCTTCCAACGGTTGCCATCGAAGAAACATATTTGCAGTGGAAACCCAAATCGGGCATTGCTTTCAACGGCGAATCACAATATATAATTGTGGATGACAGCACACCGTTTAACCTTCAGGAATTCACATTGGAAGCATGGATTAAATTAAACGACACAAGCGGGAACCAGTTTTTTTTGACACGAGGCAAGCCGAACACGGATTTCACCTTTTATCTTTACAATGGAAACATTCGGATGCTGGTACAAGAGCCAAATGGTTATTCCCATGCCAATGCTCCTGTTCCACCAGCGAGTAAATGGTTTCATTGTGTTGGGACGTATAATCGCATTGGACAAATATGCTTGTATTACAATGGCCAACTCGTGGATAAAACAACGGTTGATTACCGGCCAGTTAAAAGTGACAATCCGCTTCTTATCGGCGGGCAAAAAGGCGGCCCATTTGGATTTTTAGACCGTGCTTTTGACGGCGAAATGGAAAACATCCGAATCTGGGATCGTGCCTTATCCGCAGAACAAATACAACAACTGCTTCAAAACTCTCCGCAGAAAGAAAATGTAGCACGATTAAAACAAGATGGTTTGATCGCCTATTGGGCCAGGCGTTCTTTAAAGAACAATATCGTCAAAGATTTAAGTGGATTGGGTCACGAAGGGCGTTATATAACTTTCAACCATGAATCTAAAATCATCAAAACAAGAAGGGATGTAGGATATCAAGGCATTTGGTACAGCGTTCAGCCTTCTCATGATCGATATGGATACAAATACAGTGGAGGTTTGGGAACCTATTGCGCCAAACACCGCCACCTTGTTCAATATGCGCCTGCTGTTGATAAAACGTTTTTTGTTTACGGTGGAACAAAGGGACTTGATGAACCGCAGCCACTTCTAATCATGACCTCGTATTATGATCACAAAACTGGCAAGGTTCCACGTCCTGCAATTATTATGGAGAAAGGGACAAGAGACGCCCACCATAATCCTACATTGTCTATCGATGAAAAGGGGCATTTGTGGGTATTTGCCAGCGCTCATGGCGGAAAAGATGGTTATATTTTCAAAAGTACCAAACCGTATGCAATCGATGAATTTGAATTGATTATGCAGAAAGAATTTACCTATCCACAACCTCGATACTGTAAAGATTTCGGATTTTTGTTTCTTTTCACGAAGTACACAGCGGGACGTGAATGTTATTTTTCCACCAGTACGGACGGCATGTCATGGAGTGCCGATCAAAAGATCGCCGGATTTGGAGGTCACTACCAAATAAGTG
>CAZXSQ010000125.1:6216-14047 GCA_964643335.1 uncultured bacterium | reverse complement strand
AACCAGTTAATAATTTCTCCCTGGATTTACCCACTGATTTTTCAAAAGAACCAAATTTACAAATACAAATCATCCTTTTTAACAGATTCTAAAAAACCATTTACACAAATCCAAATAAGATATATTGTTATTTGACCTATTTCCAAAATATACCTAAAGGGCGTTTGAGGAAAACCATGAGTAACGGTAAAAAATACGCGCTATGGGGTTGTGCCGGATGCGGAGCGATAATCGTTGTTATTGTTTTACTGCTCGTTGGAGGTATTGGATTTATCGCTTATCAAGGCTACCAGTTTGGTAAAGATGTCAAAGATCAATATCAAGAAGTCGCTGTGGGGTACAAAAACCTGAGTCGGGAACATGAATTTGCCCCCCCAAATGAGGGCATCATGCCGGAGGAAAAAGTCGGCGAATTTTTAAACATCCGGAAAGAACTGGTAACCTTCGCCAGTGATTACATTAAAGAACTTGAACAAACCGGTGAGCGGATTGAGCAGGAATTTGATAAACCCGGCATTTTATCCAAAATTCGAGGAGCTGGCAAAATTCGGGATATTGTCAAAATGGCGGTGCATATGGGCTCCAAAATCGGAGAGAAACATATAAATCTGTTGGATGAAAGTGATATGTCTCCAAAAGAATATCAATGGTTGACCACCCAATATCTTGGAACGTTGTCCAAAGCGGAAGAAAATAACTTTGATTACGGGGCGGAACTCTGGCAACAATATTTGGATAAATTTGAATCCGGCCGTAAACATGCAAAAAATATCAATGTCGATCTTGGTGAAACTTCTATCGACGGGGACGAAATGAATAAAGACAAACTCTCGCTGCTGGTGAAAAATGTCGAGTACAATACCCAAAACGCAGAATTGATAAAACAAACAGGTGACCAGCTCCTGCCCGATGAGGACGTCACCATCATCGACTTTTTGGCCCTTCAGCTAAATGACATCATTAAAGACTTCACGACAGATGCTCCTGAAAATGTCCCTGAGATTGAGGTCACCGATATCAATCAATAATTTTTATTCTTTAATAAGACGTGATATCAAGGTTTGGTTTTTCATTTTTTGCGGCACGTTGCTTGGCTTTTTCTGTGATATCTTCTAGCAATTCCCGTGTAAACAAAGCCGTTTCACCTTTTTCTATTTGTTTGTCACCCAGCATAACGGCTTCAATAAACTTTTTCTGCTTTTCATTTTCTTCTCTTATCCGACAGCATACGATTCACACCGGATTACATGCAACAAAAGCCATTTGGGTAAGAAGAAAATTTTGAAAGGTTCTTCCGTACTTTTTTGTTTCTGAGTCGATAGAAATTTATTCATGTACCATTCCTGAATCAAATAATACTGATAAACTAACCTATTTATATAAATTTATTCAACAATAAATTTTATTTCATAGTGGCGGTTCACTCAGTTGAACGCGGGAATGTAGAAAAAACAATTTCTCTTAAGACACATTCAAATAAAACACGGCTTTCGAGTTGACTTTCAAGGAGGTAGAACAATCCCATGGAACAAGAGGGTAACTCAATAACGGTAGGAGTTCCCAAGGAAACCTATCCTGGTGAAAGACGGGTGGCGCTAATTCCAGCGGCACTTCCATCACTTGTCAAGTCAGGAGTATCCGTCTTGATAGAAAACGGAGCGGGGGCCCCCGCCGGTTTTCCGGATAAATTCTATCAGGAAAAAGGCGCCCAAATCATTAATGGGCGTTCGCAACTATTTTCTAAATCGGAGATTATTCTGCAAGTTCGTTCTTATAGCTCCAATCAGGAAAAAGGAAAAGCCGATTTGGAGCATTTGAAATCCGGACAAACGGTGATTGGCTGTTTTGATCCTCTGTCAGAAGCGCAAGCTGTTCAAGAAATATCTAAAACCGGCGTCAATGCGTTCGCTATGGAGTTGATGCCGCGAATTACACGAGCCCAAAGTATGGATGTTCTGTCCTCCATGGCCACGATCGCCGGGTATAAAGCCGTTCTGATTGCCGCTGACCAACTCCCTAAAATGTTTCCGATGATGATGACCGCCGCAGGCACAATCGCACCTGCGCATGTATTTGTCGTGGGGGCAGGTGTAGCTGGCCTGCAGGCCATTGCCAGCGCCAAACGCTTAGGAGCGGTAGTCCACGCTTATGATGTCCGACCTGCTGTAAAAGACCAGGTCAAAAGTCTGGGGGGCAAATTTGTCGAACTCGAGTTGGAAACCAAAGAAGCGGAAGATAGCGGGGGATATGCTAAAGCGCAGGACGAAGAGTTCTATAAAAAGCAACGCGAGATGATGACAAAAGTCGTCGCTGACAGCGATGTCGTTATTACAACCGCCGCAATCCCTGGCAAGAAATCACCGGTTTTAGTCACCGGTGAAATGATTCGTGGAATGAAACCCGGTTCTGTTATTGTCGATCTTGCCGCTGAACGGGGAGGAAACTGCGAACTCACCAAAGCGGGAGAAACAATCGTGGAAAACGGCGTGAGGATCGCCGGTCCGTTGAATCTACCAACCACGATCCCGTATCACGCCAGCCAGATGTATTCCAAAAATATCTCAACCTTTCTCCTTCATCTGATCAAGGAAGGCAAATTGAAAATAGATAAAGATGATGAAATAACTCGTGAAACCCTGATCACGCAAAACGGAGAGATCGCTAACAACCGTATTCGGGAACTTCTTGAAAATGAATCAGGATAAATCTTAAAAGGAGTATCTAATGGAAGCTTTCATTGCCGCCTTTACGATTTTTGTGCTCGCCATTTTTATTGGTTTCGAAGTCATCACCAAAGTGCCGCCGACATTGCACACCCCATTGATGTCCGGCTCGAATGCAATTTCCGGCATCACTTTGATCGGAGCAATTCTTTCGGCCGGTTCTCAACACACTACATTGACCACCATACTTGGATTTTTAGCGGTAGTATTCGCCACAATTAATGTGGTGGGAGGTTTTATGGTTACCAACCGCATGCTGGAAATGTTCAGGAAGAAAAAATAAGAAAAGCGCAATCAAATCGAACAAAACACGACTGTAAAAAATAAACTAAACGGAAAGATCAATTAAACCATGCATGAAACGGCCATCATTAATCTTGTTTATCTAATCGCTTCCGCTCTTTTTATTTTCGGTTTAAAAGGATTGACTCATCCCCGGACAGCGGTACGGGGTAATCTTCTCGGCGCCTTGGGGATGCTGCTGGCCGTGGTGGTTACTTTGTTCCATCACGACATCTTAAGTTACACGCTGTTAATCACCGGCTTTGTTATCGGCGCGGCCATCGGTGCGGTGCTGGCCGTAACGATTCAGATGACCGCCATGCCCCAGCTGGTAGCGTTATTCAATGGATTTGGAGGTGGAGCGTCCGTTCTGGTTGCCGGTGCTGCCTTGATCGAGACAATGCTTGTCATCGATTCCCCTTCGGCACAGTTAACCGTGGCGACAGTGGCATCCGGTATAATCGGCGCAGTAACTTTTTGGGGCAGCCTCGTGGCATTTGGCAAGTTGCAGGGAATAATCAGCGAAAAAGCAATGCTGTTCACCGGGCAGCAAGTCATTAATGCGATTTTAGGCCTAGCCTGTTTGGCAGTAGGCGTTTTTATCGTTCTAAATCCCTCGATCACCGGCGCTTATTGGATATTGGTCTTACTGGCTTCGGTACTGGGAATCCTGCTAGTTATTCCAATAGGCGGAGCGGACATGCCGGTGGTCATCGCCTTGTTGAACTCTTATTCCGGGCTGGCAGCCGCCGCCACAGGATTTGTTCTTTCCAATAATGTGTTGATTATCGCGGGTTCTTTAGTAGGCGCATCGGGTATCATCCTGACAAAAATTATGTGTGTCGCTATGAACCGCTCTTTGTCCAATGTATTATTCGGTGTTATGGCACCTTCTGAAGAAGGTCCCGCTGCAGACGATATTTACGCCGGAAAAGTCAAATCGGCCACACCGGAAGAAGTGGCGCTGCTTTTTGACTCGGCACAGCGTGCTGTAATCGTTCCAGGCTACGGCATGGCTGTCTCTCAGGCACAGCACGCGGTGCGGGATTTGACCTATCTATTGGAGTCACGTGGTGTGGAAGTCGAATTCGCCATCCACCCGGTAGCCGGACGTATGCCTGGACACATGAACGTTCTGCTGGCTGAAGCGAATATCGATTACGATAAGCTGAAAGAAATGGATGAAATCAACCCGACTCTCCCGCAGGCGGATGTGGCTCTTGTTATTGGTGCGAACGATGTCGTCAATCCGCTTGCACGCACAGATCCTTCCAGTCCAATTGCCGGTATGCCAATTATTGACGTGGATAAAGCGCGAACCGTTGTGGTTGTCAAGCGGAGTCTCAGCCCAGGTTTTGCGGGAATTCCTAATCCTTTGTTTGCCGCCGATAACACCTTGATGATGTTCGGTGACGGGAAAAAAGCCATGCTGGAACTTATTGGATCAATAAAAGAATCATAATCACATTCAAATTAATCCAATCCAAAGTATTCAATCCTCTTCCATCTATGCTATTATTATGCAAACCTATTTATTAAAAATGAGCTTATTAAGAATATTAATCATAAAAAATGAGGTTTTGTAATGAAAATCGATCGTCGTAACGAGTCGGATGTGATTATTCTCCAACCCAATGGCCGTTTAGACGCGGGAGCGTTATCCGAGTTTACTGCCTGTTTAAACCGTGAAATTAATGAAGGAGCAAGAAAAATCCTTCTGGATTTTTCCCAGACCGATTACATGAGTAGCGCCGGAATCCGCGCTTTGATCGAAGGGCAGAAACAACTGGCAGCCAAAAATGGAACAATGGCATTTTGCTCTATCAATGATCAACTGCAGGAACTTTTTGAAGTGGTGCAGCTGGGGAAAATATTCAAAATCTACAGAAGTGAATTCGATGCCTTGGATGCGATGATGTAATCTCGCTCGCAAAACTTACTGAAGTTCACTTTCAACAAAAAGGCGACTAATCCAATCAATAAGATTCTCTACTTCCTGGACTTCTGAATCCAGATAACGCTTGGTTATTGCCTGCCCCAAGGGAGTTCCCGGCTCTTCTTGCCATGCCAACCATGTATGTATTTCCGCTTTGGGAATAAAATCATTTTTAAAAAGCTTCTGATCAGGTGGGATTTGGCTTACGCAGGATTTTGCCCTTTCAAGCAATTTATCTCCTTCAGGCACCAAAAATTGAATAAAATTTTCCAAAATACCGGGTAATTTATTATCCGGCATAATCCAGATTCCAATAATTGGCAGAGGATAACTAATTTCCGGTATATCATCTGTTGGAGGTGGATGTATTATCGTTTCATTGGGATCAGGTGTTCGGGGAACATCTTTATAGCCTATTTTTTTCAAAATATTAACGATCATCTGCCAGCGTGAATTAATATCTGTATCAGCATCAATAACGATCCCAACTCTCTCGATATAGCTTTCTTTTAGCTCAAGTTCCAAAACTTTCGATAAATTATTAATTCCTTCCAGTAACTTAATTTCAATTTGTTGTATTGAAATGTGATTTTGTCTGAAAATGGATTCAAGGACATATTGATCGTCTTTTCCTTCTACGAGTAGTTTATATTTTTTCAACATGCCCCAATTACCGTACCTCAATATCTCTTTGCGTAATTATCGCTAAATCGTCTACATTAAATAAAGTAGCATATGTGTGGTGGTTCTCTTTGCTCAAACGAATCAACTGGCTTGAATCATCTTTACTCTGTTGGATAGCCTGTTGAAAAGCCGTAATGCAATCCCAACTATGAGTTGTCGCAAAAACTTGTACATTATATCTTTTTGCAAGTTTAAGAATTAATTGCCACATATCGGTTTGGATGGAATAGTGTATGCCGTTTTCAATTTCATCGATTAACAAAATTCCATCATCTGCACTGAGCACCGCAATAATGATACCTAAAAAGTGATTTACTCCCCCGCCAAGGCTTTCAAATGAAATCGGTTCTTTTATCCCTTCTATTTTTGCTTTGAAAGAACGCCGGTGATTTCGTTTTGGTTCGGAAATCAACGCAATCTTTTCGATCTTTGGTTCAAAAAACTTTAATTCTTCAACAACGCAGGCTTCTTTCTGAGTTAATACAATATCGTCCCACCATATATGAACTGAATAGTTATCGAAAATTCCAGCCTGTAAAAAATATGATCGAGCTTGTTCATCTTCAATTTTGGGAACATAAAACGCATTCGTTGTCCATGAGTCATCTAAGTAATCAATACTTATATTTTTTTCTAAAAAATCATCTTCATCAATTACAAACTTTATTTGTTTGCCTGGTGGGGAAATGGGGCCAATAATAATTTGTTTCCCATCAGTATCTTGTGAATTGAAACGGTAAAAAAGATGTTCAGCAAAATCTTTAAATTCACGAGGGTCAACTACTTGGCGAAGAACATGGGGTGAACCATGATACGCATAAAAATGTACCGCTTCCAACAACGTAGTTTTTCCCACATTGTTTTTACCCGTTACTAAATTCACCTGCGCCAGCTCTTCAATTTTCAGATATGGGAATGTCCGAAAATTTTTTATTTCTATTGAAGTAAGAGGAAACATTGTATGTACCTCATGCTTTAAGTAAACTTTATATTGTCCTTTTAATTTTTTCTATATCATTGTAATTACCAAGTACAGAAATTTCAACAAAATAATGTTTTTCCTCCCCCGGTTTTAAGAAAATCAAGCTGCCTTCCTGGCGGTCGTGCGCTCGTCCTTGAACGCTGCAGTTGCTGGGTTCGAGTCCGCATACATAAGTCCCGGCTCCCATCATTTTCCATTGTGTAAAGCGGTGCAGCTCTTTTTTGCGGTATCGAACATACACACCAAGGCCTTGGCCATCTCCGAATGTAGAATTCACCAAAGCGACGTGACATATCCCTTTTTTATCCGGCTTGACATCATGATAATAGGCTTTCTCTGCGTAACCGGCTTTCGGGGTCTCGAATCGATTAAACTCTTCTTTTCCCTTCTCCGCTTCTTCGTCCCGGGGAGTCATCTTCGAATTGATCCAGAGCTCCGTATTCTCATCCACTCCAGGAAAACCAATGTTAATATGGTACAGCATCATATGAGGAACTTTTTCGAAACCGTCGTTGCGAACATGATCTTCAATCGCAATTGAATTCGATCCAACCTCTGTCCAAATAGTTCGCCTTGAAGACAGGTTGGGACCAAATATAATCCATTCACGTATGTCACCCGAAATCCATAGCTTTCGCCTGCCGCCTATCCATTCATCACCGATTTTCAAATTACGGCAAGGCAAGTGGGAATAACGTCCGTGAATACCCAGCTATTCTCCTTGGTCTTCACACGGAGCGCCTGCCCAACTCAATCCACATGTGGTCAGCAGTCCCCCGAAAAACGTTTTTAACCATCCCAATCCCTGTGGATCATAATGACCCGGATGGGCTTCTCCCGAAGGCGTATCAAAGGAAAGAGAGGCGCCGCAGTACTTCGCCGAAGCGATATCCAGACCACGGCTTGGAAGCACATTGAAATTTAATCCCGTTCCTGTATCAAATTGTACGACATCAGTACCGTCTTCAGGTCCTTCAACAAAACGCATATGCCTGACGCCGCCAACCTGCCAGGATGCACCGGTATACCGTTCTAACTGTGATTTACTATAGTTGCGTCCGAATAGATGTGGCATAACCTCTTCTCCTGTTCATGACATTCAATCCAAATTGAGTAAAATAAAAAAATCAGCTTACAGCCATGTTTATAATAACGAATATTTGCCGTATTCTTCTAGTGGTAAAGAGGTCACTATAACAAAAGGCATTCTAAATGAATCGTCAC
>CAZXSQ010000125.1:0-6206 GCA_964643335.1 uncultured bacterium | reverse complement strand
TCTATAAACTATGAACAAGGACAATATTCATGACTCACGACACCATACTCATAATAGATTTCGGTTCACAATATAGTCATCTCATCGCACGGCGAATCCGCGAATTGAAAGTCTATTGCGAGCTTCACCCATGCACGGTATCCGCCGATGTCATCAGGAGCAAAACTCCAAAAGGGATTGTGCTCTCCGGCGGGCCTGGCTCTGTTTACGCCAAAGATGCGCCTCATGCCTGTAAAGAGCTGTGGGATATGAATATACCTATTTTAGGGATTTGTTACGGTCTGCAGGAACTTATCTATAATTTTGGCGGCCAGGTAAGTCCTGGAGAACGAAGAGAATACGGTCATTCAGAATTGAATATAGTTAAAGACGATCCGCTATTTGCCGATTTACCCACCCATATACAAGTCTGGATGAGTCATGGAGATAAAGTCCAAACTCTTCCAGAGGAATTTCATACCATTGGGCGTACTCCCAATTCGGAATATGCCGCGGTTGTTAATTCTGATCGCAAAATTTACGGGATCCAATTTCACCCGGAAGTAAGCCACACACCAAAGGGCAAAGAAATCCTTCGCAATTTCGTTCGGAAAATCTGCCAATGCAATGCTGACTGGTCGATGGGCTCCTTCGTTGATGAAGCCATTGAAACCATCCGAGGGCAAGTGGGAGACGGGCTGGTCATCGGTGCAGTCAGCGGTGGAGTGGATTCAACCGTAGCCGCTGTCCTGATGGATCGGGCTATCGGTAACAAATTTCACGGATTCCTGATTGACAATGGGCTGCTTCGGCTGAATGAAGCGGAACAAGTCATGGAACGCCTGCAGGGACGGCTAGGTATCAATCTAACTCTGGTCGACGCCAGCGGTCTCTTCCTTCAGCGGCTGGAAGGCATAACCAGTCCGGAAAAGAAACGCAGAATCATCGGAAATACATTTATTGAAGTATTCGAAACCGAGGCGGAAAAACTCGGCCAGGTGGATTTTTTACTTCAGGGCACTTTATACCCCGATGTTATTGAGTCCATCTCATTCAAAGGGCCGTCCGCTACTATTAAAACACATCACAATGTGGGTGGTTTATTAAAAAATATGCGGCTTAAATTGATTGAGCCTTTACGCGAACTTTTCAAAGATGAGGTACGCGAATTGGGATTGGCTTTAGGGCTTAGCGAAGAAAACGTCTACCGGCAGCCTTTCCCCGGTCCGGGTCTGGCGGTTCGCATCTTAGGGGAGGTAACTCAAAAACAATTAGACATTCTGCGCCAGGCCGATGCTATTTATATGGACGAAATAAGGTCAGCCGGTTTATACCGTGATATCGGCCAGGCTTTCGCAGTGCTCTTACCGGTAAAATCGGTAGGCGTTATGGGAGACAGCCGAACCTATGAACAGGTTGTCGCTCTCCGCGCAGTTCAGACAAAAGATTACATGACCGCCGACTGGTACCCTCTGCCGGATGATTTGCTGAGGCGAACAGCCAACCGGATCATCAATGAAGTTCGCGGTGTCAATCGAGTGGTTTATGACATTTCCTCAAAACCCCCCAGCACCATTGAATGGGAATAACCGTGTATGTGCGGGTGGCAAGGGCTTCCGCCGCGGCGGAAGCCCTTGCGGTAAAGCCACTTGCTGCCACTTTCCTCAAGGGCTGCTTCGCTTGCCCTTGCCACCCATTGTCAGTGGTGTATACATTTCCGGTCTTCTATTCCGAAACCGTCCTTCATTGCGGTCAGGTGATGTATTAATTTCATAATAAGCAATTTCTCCGGCTTTTCCGATGGATTTCAACTCACCCCGGTCCGTGATCATTAAACTTTGAAATGGATGTGAAAAGATCAAGTAAAAGCGATTTTCATAGGCCCTTGCACGCAAAAGAACGGTATTCCAGCCGTCTTCATTCGTATAACTTCCATAAGAAGGAAGAAAAAGCACTTTAGCCCCCTTTATTGCTAAAATCCGCGCAGGTTCAGGCAACTGCCGGTCATAACAAATTAACATCCCCACTTTCCCGAAGGGGGTGTCGAATATTGGAAAAACATCGCCTGGTTTATAGCAGGATGGATTAATTGTATAACCTTGAGCAAAATGGGTTTTACTGTACCGGCCAATGATATCTCCATCCGGATCGATCAAAATAGCTGTATTGAAAAGTTTTTCCTCTCGACGTTCAAGAAATCCGAGAATAAAGCATATATCCAATTCACGAGAAAGTGCACAAGCTTTTGGGATATAGGGTCCATCCAGTGGTTCTCCAAGATCAAGGAATTTATCCACCATTTCTTTCTTTTCTTCTTCATCGTTAACAGCATTCACTTCATTGATCACGTATCCTTCCAGCGCACCTTCCGGTGTCACTACCACTTGTGCACCTCCTTCAACCGCCGCTTCTCTGACCATCGTTTCAATCCGCCGCCAATTGGTCTCTTTATCCCATTTATCCGGCAAGATTGAAGTAGAAGCCACTCTCACCCTTGTCATGGTCTGTTGCAATCCTTTATATTTCTCAAGATCGATTGTTTGAGTTGTTGCCACTAAAGGCAAGATTAAAATCATTAATGCGATGAATAACATGATTTTTTCAGTCATAGCAGTTCTCCATATGCAGGCTTAATTTTTATAGAAAAAACTTTTCACTCACACTATAAAGGAGATGAAATAACAAGTCTACATTATTCCAAGGCTGGACGAATTCGTTTCATGTATTATGATCAGAGGTTTGTACACCTTTAAAATACGGAACACAATCGATACATTCATTTTTTTAGAACGTATCTTATCTCTTATTTACAATTTGATTAATGAACCAAATCGACGACAATATCAATAATGAGCCAACTGAAAGAGCTCCCGACACCACCGGAACCCGGCTTCCAATCGATATTGACGGTTTTTCCGGCCCGTTGGAACTGCTGGTCAACCTGATTGCCAAGCACGAAATGGACATCTGCTCGGTCAATATATCTACCATTACGGAAACCTATATAAAGATTATCCGTGAATGGGAGGTAAAAGACCTCGATCTGGCCGGTGAATATCTTGTTCTCGCTTCTACGTTGATTAGGTATAAATCCCGTGCCTTGATTCCCAAAGAGGAAAGCGAACCGGAGGACGAAGAACTTGCCGATCAGATTCTCGAACTCAGGAGACAGGAGTACGAGCGCTTCCGGAAATTGGCTGAAGAATTAAGAAATCGTGAAGAAGAAAGTTCTGCTTTATTCCCAAGATTGGGTTCCCAACCGGAAGGTGTACGCGAGGTTGTTGAATATACTGAAGTCAGCGTCTACGATTTGTATAGAACCTTTCAAAAAATTATCGAGGAAATCGGCACTCAGGATATCAATGTGGTTGAAGGGGAAACCTATTCAGTCGATGAAAAAATGCTGGAAATCGAGGCCTTGATTGAATACAATGATAAAATTTTACTGCAGGGGTACTTGAAAACTTTGCGTTCCAAGATAGAAATTGTCGTGGTATTTTTAGCTTTGCTGGAAATGATTCGTTTACATGAAGTGTTGGCCTTGCAGGAAGAAATTCACGGAGAGATCTTCTTGCAAAAAGGGGAACATTTTAAAACCGTTCAACGAGATGAACCGGAAACCGAAGAATAATATATCGATACAATAAAACATATAATGGATAATGAACAGTTAATTGGAGCAATCGAAGCATTAATTTTTGTGTCCGGTGACCCCTTACCCATCAACCGGTTGGTGGAGGTACTCGACGTTTCGAAAGAGGAGGTACGTAAAGGAATCGAAGATTTATCCCAAAAATATATAGAAACCGGATCCGGCATTCAGTTAATGGAAGTGGCCGGAGGATATCAATTACGCACAAGCCCGGTTCACAGTGTCTATGTCAATCGTTTTCTCGAAAGGAAAAAGAAAAGTACCATCAGCGGTGCCGCGATGGAAACCCTTGCCATTGTGGCTTATAAACAACCCATCACCCGTGCCGAAATGGAAGCGATTCGGGGGGTGGGCGTCGATGGTGTGCTTAAATCCTTGCTTGATAAACGGCTAATCAAGGTTGTCGGTACAAAAGAAGTACCCGGCAAGCCAAATCTATACGGTACGACTAAGCATTTTTTGGAATATTTCGGGATCAATTCCCTAAAAGATCTTCCACCGGTCGAAGACCTCTCTGAAACATTCTCGAGTGTATCGGGAAATGAAAACAAAGAGGAAAGTACCGCCCAACCAGAAGAAGAGAATGACAACACACAGTAGTTCAAATAACGGAGATTTCATCAGGCTGAACCAATTTCTTGCACGGACCGGATTGTGTTCCCGCCGCGGAGCGGATGAATGGATAGAAGCCGGCAGAGTAGCCATAGACGGCATTATATGCAAACAACATGGAACCAAAGTGTCTTCACAAACACAACGTATAACGGTTGACGGCGTTCCATTGGAACAACAGCCTTTTTTGTACATTGCTCTTTATAAACCCATGGGAACGGTAACCACAAGAAACGACCCTCATGGCCGCAAAACGGTCATGGACTTATTGCCTCAAGATTTAATTGATGCAGGGATATTTCCCATCGGTCGTTTGGACTACAACACGGAAGGGCTGCTGCTTTTCACCAATGACGGTGATTGGAGCAATATTTTGCTGCATCCTCACCATAAAGTATGGAAAGAATATTTCATTACAACGGATCAGCCTTTATCCAAAGAAAAACGCCATCAGTTGGAAAAAGGAGCTATCCTTCTGGACGGAAAACCGGCTTTACCGGCCAGAATCACACACTGTCAGCGTGTAAATGAAAAACATTTTGGCTTTCAGATAGCTTTACGGGAAGGACGTAAACGGCAAGTAAGGCGAATGTGTGCCGCAGTTGGACTGCCGGTTATCAACTTGAAACGATTGGCCATCGGCCCGATTACTTTAAGCCGCCTGTCACCAGGAGAATGGACATATATAAATAAAAAAGAGGTGGAATCAATTTACAATCTGGAAAAAGAAACAACATAAAGACGCCCTTCAATCGAAACGGTAGAAGGTATAATGACACTTTGCATGATACACTCTCGTACAACTAAACAGTATTAATTCCGGTTGTGCTATTGAATTGTGGAGCAGGACGGCTATTTTAAAATGATGGAAATTCGTTAGAGTTGAATTTGGCATTTTTCTTGCTTGTTTGGACACCAAAACAATTTCCGTAATTTTTTTATCATCTTTTTTAAAAGAAGATATATTAAATAAGAGACGTTAGAGAAATATTCATATTTTTTCGGAGGAACCCATTTCGGAGGATTACCGTGTCAAAATCGTTGGTTATTGTCGAATCACCAGCAAAAGCTAAAACCATTAATAGATTCTTAGGTTCGGATTTCGAGGTCACCGCCTCGATGGGTCACATTCGAGATCTACCCCAACGTGAACTTGGTGTAGACGTAGAAAATAACTTTCAACCAACCTATGTCACTTCACCGGATAAGAAAAAAACCATAAAAGAATTGGAAAAGCTGGCCAAGAAAAGCGAAGACATTTACCTGGCTCCTGACCATGACCGGGAGGGAGAGGCGATCTCCTGGCATCTTTATGAGATATTGAAACCCTGCCTGAACGGCAAAAATATTCATCGGATAACATTCAACGAGATTACCAAAAGCGCCGTTCAAAACGCGATTCAGCATCCCAGCCAAATCGATATGGACCTGGTCAACGCTCAGCAGGCCCGCCGGATACTCGATCGGCTGGTTGGCTATAAAATCAGTCCAATGCTGACCCGAATGCTGACACGTCACAAAAGCGCGCTCTCTGCCGGCCGCGTCCAATCGGTAGCCCTCCGGCTTGTTTGTGAACGGGAAGAAGAAATCCGTGCGTTTGTTCCTGTCGAATACTGGACCATCAACGGGTTATTCAAAAATGAGACAAATCAACAATTGCAAGCTGAGCTGTACAGCGTTGATGGACAACGTATCGATCACAAAGGCGAAAGCAAGGACGAAGAAAAAGATACGGCCTCCATCCTTCACATCCAATCGCAGGAACAAGCGGAAGAATTAGTAAACAATCTCCGGCAAGCCACTTATCAAATCAGTTCCGTCGAAAGCCGGAAACGTACACGCAAACCACCGCCCCCATATATCACCAGCACACTGCAGCAAGATGCCTCACGCCTGCTGGGCTTCACCGGTGACCGAACCATGCGCGCCGCTCAAGCGCTTTATGAAGGCATCGATCTCGGCG
>CAZXSQ010000124.1:3568-14081 GCA_964643335.1 uncultured bacterium | reverse complement strand
TTTACGTTTGCCCGGTTTGCGCACCAACGCGGGCATGTTTGATGACGGGCCGTTACAATTACCGCACCGGCGTTGTAGACACTTATTTAGGACGTGCCATGATGCACACCGATGAGGTAACCATTGCCGAGATGTTGCGTAACAGCGGTTATCAAACAGGAATATTCGGGAAATGGCATTTAGGCGATAATTATCCGCTAAGGCCGATTGAGAACGGTTTTCACGAAACGCTCGTTCATAAAGGCGGTGGGATTGGTCAGCCTTCCGATCCTCCCGGTAACCGGTATTTTGATCCGATACTGCAGCACAACGGCATTGAAGAAAAACATAACGGATATTGTACGGATATCTTTACGGACGGCGCTATCGAGTTCATCAAAGAAAATCGTTACAGACCCTTTTTCTGTTATCTGGCTACCAATGCGCCCCATACTCCGCTACAAATTGCCGATTCCTATGTTCAACCTTATAAAGATATAGGATTGGATGATACAACCGCGAAAGTCTATGGCATGGTTACAAATATCGATGAAAATATCGGGCGGTTGCTTTCCAAACTTAAGGGATTGAATCTCGAGGACAACACTATTGTTATATTCTTGACCGATAACGGCCCTCAACAAAAACGGTATAACGCCGGTATGAGGGGCAGAAAAGGAACCGTCTACGAGGGGGGAATTCGCGTGCCATTCTTCATACGCTGGCCTAAACGTCTGCAGGCTGGAAAAAAACTAGACCGAATCTCTGCACATATTGATATTGTGCCCACTTTGTTGGAAGCCTGCGGTAGCACCAAACCTGCGAATGTCTCTTTGGACGGAAGAAGCGTGATGGCTTTATTGGAAGAAAAAGAAACCGATTGGCCGGACCGTACACTTTATTTTCAGTGGCACCGTGGGGATGAGCCGGAAATGTTTCGCGATTGCGCCGCACGCGAGCAACGGTATAAATTGGTAAACGGTAAGGAACTCTACGATATGGTGGCCGATCCTGATGAGCAACATAATATTGCCTCTACGCATCCCGATATCGTCGAACGCATGCGGAAAGGTTATAAAAAATGGTTTAAAGACGTCTCATCCACAAGAGGATATGCTCCACCTAGAATTTATTTAGGTACGCGGTACGAGAATCCGGTAACCCTCACTCGGCAGGATTGGAGAGGACCACGTGCGGGATGGGGTTCAAAATCATTGGGATATTGGGAAGTAAAGGTTATAGAACCTGCCAAATATGATATTCAAATTCGTTACAAAAAGCTGGATTCTCCTGCAAAGGTGCATTTCAAATTAGGAGATGTAGCCATAAGCCAGCAAGCCGATACAAATTCAAGCCGTTGTACGTTCAAGTCAGTATCCCTCCCAAAAGGCCCAGGGAGACTTGAAGCGTGGCTCGATTTCGGCGATCAAACTATTGGCGTGAATTATGTTGACGTCAAAATTCTGGAAACCTGATCTGTAAAAATTATCCAAATCTTTGCCCTTAATCAAAATTAGCAGTGCGATTCTATCGATTTTACGCATGAATTGATCAAATCAATTATAACATGATAAAAATAGTCAAAAAATCCAAAAAAAATACTTGACTTAGTCAATTAACTAGGTATAATTAAAATTAATATAGACCAAAATTTATAATGGTTCAAAACTCTCTCAGGAGGGGTTATAGATGATAAATTTAACCGAAAAAGCCGCTAATGAAGTTAGAAGATTAATCGAAATACAAAATCTTTCATCTGAAACAGGTTTACGAGTGGGAGTCAGTGGAGGAGGATGTTCCGGATTATCTTATTCGCTGAATTTCGATACGCAGGAGAAAGAGAAAGATAAAATCTGGGAAAGCAACGGGGTTAAAATTCTCGTCGATTCAAAAAGTTATCTTTATTTGGTGGGAACAACATTAGATTATAAAGATGGGCTAAATGGCAGTGGATTTACATTTAGCAACCCCAATGCCTCGCAAAGTTGCGGTTGTGGATCCTCGTTCTCGGCCTGATTCAAATCGTGAAGCGTTTTTGAAGTAATTAATGGACGTAGAGAAAAATGTTTTGGTTTGGCTGCACTGCTCACGTCCATAACTTTAAAATAATATTCTTATTATAAATAAAATGAGTCAAACATGGTAAGTAAAAACTTATGTCCATAATTGATCAGCAAGTTGAAAATCCAAATACGAAATTAAAACCTAGAAGCCATAAGCTTTCCAGGCGTTTTATCCTTTTCGCCGCCGCTGTCAGACAAGCCACCAGTGGAGAGGCATTATCCAAGAGAATAGGTGTAAAAGTGACCGATGCACAGGCAGATGCACTTCGTTTTCTTGCTTTAAATGATAATGTCACCGTGGGAGAAATTGCCAAAGGGCTGGGACATACAATCTCAGGTGCTACTAAAGCAATAAACCGGTTGGAAAAAAACGGATGGGTGGAAAGAATCCAAGAAGAAAAAGATCACCGTTCCGTCCACATTCATCTAACTGATAAAGGAAAACAGCTGGCTGATAATCTTCTTGCCGAAACCGAAGACAGAATGAATCGCATTTTGGGGAAATTACGGCCAGAAACAGTTAAAAGGCTTGAAAATATTTTGGAAGAATTTTTACGGGACTTTATCGATGATGAAAACATCGCCACAAAACTTTGTGTTGCCTGTGGTTTTGAACGCGGAATTCACTGTCACGAATCCGATATTGACTGCGTTGTAGCGCAAGCTGTGAAAAATCTTGAAAGTGAACTGGCAAATCGTCAATCCTGATAAGGAAAATGTTTTAAATTTTACACTCTTTTCTTCTTCACTCATCAATCTCCTTTGAACTGACTGGCAGAGGCGGGAGGGAATCCACCTCTGCCAGTCTAGTTTATATTGCCTATCGAATTAAACTATTTGATAACGCATAAATAAGTATGCGAAATCCAATCAAATAGGAGTAATGTACTTATGACAAGACTATTAATTATTTGTTTGATCTCAGTACTTGCGATATCTTTTTCGAACGCTCAAGAGCTGCTTGTTGACAATTTTGAATCGTATCAGAGCGATGCCGAATTGGATGAAGTATGGAACTATTCCAAAGCAGGTGGAGAAGATGGTCTCTTTTACTTTTTGAACAGTACCAACTTTCCACCAGAAGGTTCGCAATGTATGGAATTGCTCATCGACATGCCTGCCAAGTGGTGGTACAACAAGATTCAACGGAATATCGAGAACGCCCCTCTCGATCTTACTCAATACCACGCGATCTCTTTTTGGATTTACGGTGATTCAAATCTGCCGGAAGGAGATATGATAGGAGCCTGTTTTTTATTCGACAGTCAAGATCGGGCACTTCGCTTTGAAATTCCTTATGAATATCTCGGAGAATCCTCCTGGCAGGAAGTGACGCTCGCGTTGGATTCCTTCGTAGACGAACAATGGGACAGTGGATACGGCACCGATAATCCCGATGCGGATCGAGCGGATATCGTGAACGCAGGATTTATGTTTGTTGGAAACGTGGATAATGTATTCGCGACGATTCTCGTCGATGATATACGCTTTGTTCAAGAATTGGAATCGGCAACCGTTCAAGGAACTGTAACGGAATTGGACAACCCTATGGAAGATGTAACGGTTATGGCGATTGGACAAAATACAATCTTAGAAACTCAGACCAATGAGTCCGGAAATTATAGTTTTACCAATTTACTCCAAGGACGATCCTATAGAATCCTCCCGGTCAAAGATGGTTACACTTTCGAGCCAGGGGTTACGGTTCAAACTCTATTGAATCCAGAATACACGTTTGATTTTGAAGGCGTTCTTAGTATCTATAACGATCTAGATACGGAAACCGTACAAGACCAATTCGACGAAACCGGACTGAATCCGGATATCATTTATCGCACCTCTGCACCATGGCAAAATCCGGGGAATGAACGGCCTGTAATTGATGTCACACAAGATAAAACCTATCTTGTAGGTTTCCCTGATGGTGAAACGGCTGAAGCGGTCATGCCGGCCATTGAGCCAAACT
The DNA here is from genome assembly GCA_964643335.1 of uncultured bacterium. Classification (GTDB taxonomy): domain Bacteria; phylum Hinthialibacterota; class Hinthialibacteria; order Hinthialibacterales; family Hinthialibacteraceae; genus CAZXSQ01. The sequence continues at coordinate 10,073 of CAZXSQ010000124.1, read as the reverse complement.
CATTGGAAGGAGCCGCCAGTCCAGGCTATGCAGTCGAAGTTGGTCTTTCTTATGCTTGGGATATGTTAATTATCGGTCAGAACACTAACAGCAATTATTTTGTTGAAGTGGATGCCTACTGCGAACTGCGCGATGAACTTGAAACCGGTTTTGACCGTGTTTCCCTAGGAGTCCGATGTAATGCTACGGATCCGGATGAACCCGTTCTCGATGCGGCGGCTGATACGGTTCCCTATTACAGTTCGGGTGGATATGCTTTATCCTATGAATCCGATATCGGAGAGATTATCGCCCGCAAATACTATCACAGCAATGATACAGCCCATGTGTTGAATCGATTTGAAGGTTTTGCTGAGGATTACGCGTCCATACCTATCACAGAAAGTGGTTGGCATCGGCTCAGCATCGCATGCCAAGATGAAACAATTATTTTTTATGTCGACGGAGAGGAAATAGCCACAGTGACCGATTCCGAATACCAACACGGCCCGGCCGGGTTGCATTATCGTGCTTGCTTTCCCGATTTCGCAGGCGATTTGCAAGATATGTATCATGCTCGTTTTGACAATCTTACCGCTGGCCCATCTCAAGAAACTGCCGTCAATACTTGGATGTTGAATTAAAAAAGATTCTTAATCTCCCAGCAGCTGCCTTAATCCTGCTACTGGGAGATTTTTAAGGAGATAAATCCATGAAACATCTAACTCTATTGATAATACTAACTGCTCTATGCATCCACTCGATGCATTTCATATACGCTCAGGAAGGAAAGCCAGTCGCTATTTCGGACAATAATATCACTATTTTCCCAGGGAAAATCGCTGAGACCTGTATTGCCGTCGGTGCACACGGTATTTATAAAGTTCACCGGGAAGGGACGAGAAAATTATCCAACCGTCATTTCATTTTGATGCCCGCACCCACCATTAATTCAAGCTCCTCACTTCTGGCCATAATAGTGCAGAATGAGGAAACACCATGTTTGACCATATTTGATATCGAAAACCGATCAGGAAAAGAAATACCTCTTCCTGATTATCCCTCCTCAATAAAATGGGTACAGGATAAAGACATACTGATCATTGCCATAGACAAAGCATTATATCGCCTGGATATTGACGAATCAGATTTAGTTCGTTATCCTCAAACATATTCCGGATTGATTCAGTCTTTTGATGTGGATTCAACCGGAAATCGCGCCGTACTAACCGTATCCATAAACGATTCCGATTATACGCAAACCATGCTGGTTGATTTGAACGAGAAAGACGAACCGCAAACCGTCTCCACGTATTCTTATGGAATCACTCGGATCGGTTCCAACCGCATCGCTTACATAGCAGGGCAGGGAGAACCGGATAGTTTGGTTTATGTTCACAAATTGGATGAAGAAGGAAAACTGACTCCCATTCCGCATGGCAGGAAGCAAGTTGCTGCTTTGGGCACCCCGGGAATAGCGCAGGCATTATCCATTTCTCCACAAGGCGATGTGTTGGCGATTTTAACACGTGTCAATTCACCCATTGATTTCTTTGGAGCGGATGCCTCGTATTATTCAACCCACGTGGTGGAATTTGCGGAGTTGAATGAAAAAAGTGATAAACCCGTCCAAAGCACTCCCATTGATATTTTCGCTTGGTCTCCAACCCAAAATGTTTATGGCATGGTGCAAAAACGAATCCATGAAAAACCAAGGTATGAAATTTCACACAGCGGTGAAACCAAGGTAGATTATCAAATTCTGAGAAGCTCCAAGACCGCCAACATGAGCAAACGGAATTATACAAAAGATGACTCTTTGCTCATCACAAATAATCCGGTGGATAAAATTTGTTGGAGCCGGGATGGTTCCATAATGTACGCTGTGGAACAAGCCAGCAGTGCCAATATCTGGTTTTTCCCTTTCATGTAGGGGCGGTTCGGGAACCGCCCCCCAACCGCCGATGCAGTAGGGCGGTTCCCGAACCGCCCCTACAGTTAATCATTCCACATTCATAAACCGTAGTATAAAATGACCAAAGTAATACACATATTAATCAGATAAGGAAAATCTCATGAATAGATCATTCGCAGTCTTTTTAGGGGTCTTTGTTTTCATTTTTGTTATGAATTCATCATATGGGGCGGATTCAGCGATGCAGCAGTTATACTATTTGAACATGCAAAAGCAAATAATCGTCTCTGCTAATAACGAAATGGAAAAAGAAGGTATGATTGATTATCCACAGGCAAGAAAAGGGGACGTTGTCGATGATTATCATGGCACCAAAGTTCCCGATCCATACCGTTGGATGGAGGATCCCGAAGCGCAAGAAACCAGCCAGTGGGTAAAAGCGCAAAACAAAATTACCCGCAACTATATTGATAACATCCCTATGCGTGAAGATATCGAGGAACGGTTGACGGATATTTGGGATTACCCCAAATACTCCATTCCCTCCAGACACGGAGATCGCTACTTCTTCTTCAAGAACGATGGCCTGCAAAACCAATCGGTATTGTACATGCAGGACAGCCTGGACAGCGAACCGGTTGTCGTCATCGATCCAAATAAACTGAGCGAAGACGGCACTATTGCCCTGGCGGGACAATCGTACAGCGAAGACGGTACTTTGATGGCTTATGGTTTATCCAGCAGCGGCAGTGATTGGAAAGAAATCAAAATTCGTAATTTGGATACGAACAAAGATTACGATGAGACCATCAAATGGTGCAAGTACGGCGGTGTGGCATGGAAACATGATAATTCCGGCTTTTATTACAGCCGCTATCCCGAACCCGGTGACCGCCCTTTTGAAGAGCAGAATAAATTCAATAAAGTATATTGGCACAAATTAGGCACACCGCAATCCAAAGATGTACTCATTTACGAAAGACCGGATGAGCCGCAGTATGTTTTTATCCCATTCATTACCGACGATGGTGAGTATCTCTGTCTTTATATTTACTATCCGGACACCGTTTCCAATCGGTTTTATTATCGTGAAGTCAACAGCAACGGGGAATTTATACGTCTATTGGATAAGGGAGACGCTCACTACAATCCGGTTGGGAACAAGGGCACAACGTTTTATTTCCAAACAGATTTAGACGCTCCACATGACCGCATCATCGGAATCGATATTGAGAATCCATCTCCGGAAAATTGGGAAACAATCATTCCTGAGCAGGATGAAGTAATTTCATTCGCAAGCATGATCAATCATCAATTCGTGATCGCGTATTTGAAAGACGCTCATCATATCCTGAGACTATTCAAGCAAAATGGATCATATGATAAAGAAATCGAACTGCCAACGATGGGTTCTATCGGAGGATTATCGGGTAAACTCGATCATACCGAAATGTTTTTGAGTTTCACCTCGTTTCTCTATCCTGGTACCCAGTTTCGATATGATTTTACATCAGAGGATTTGAGTGTTTTCCGTAAATCCGAAGTTGATTTTGATCCAGCCGGCTTTGAAACAAAGCAAGTTTTTTGCACATCCAAAGATGGAACCCGTGTGCCATTGTTCATCACGCATAAAAAAGGATTGGAACTGGATGGAAACAATCCAACCCTGCTCTATGGATATGGCGGTTTCAATATAGACCTGTCTCCTAATTTTTCAATCTCGCGAATGATATGGCTTGAAAACGGTGGCGTGTATGTGTTGGCGATTCTTCGCGGCGGTGGTGAATACGGCAAGGAATGGCATGAGGAAGGAATGTTCGAAAAGAAACAAAATGTTTTCGACGATTTCATCTCAGCAGGTGAATGGTTAATCAAGAACAAGTATACAAAGCCTTCCAAACTGGCTATTCAAGGCGGCAGCAACGGCGGTTTGTTAGTTGCCGCTTGTATGCTGCAGCAGCCCGATCCTTTCGGCGCCGTCATATGCCAGGTACCGGTGACGGATATGCTCCGCTTTCATAAATTTACTGTGGGTAAATATTGGACGGGTGAATATGGCAACGCGGAAGAAAATCCCGAACATTTCAAATTTCTTTACGCTTATTCACCATTGCACAATGTGGAGGAAGGCGAAGACTATCCCCCCATTCTCATCACCTGTGCCGATACGGATGACCGCGTCGTACCCTCACACTCTAAAAAATTTGCCGCCACCCTGCAGGAAAAATCCTCCAGCAAGAATCCAATTCTAATCCGAATAGAAACCAGAGCCGGCCATGGCGGCGGAAAACCTACCTCTAAAATAATAGAAGAACAAAGTGATATTTTTGCATTTCTATTCAAACAATTCGATATAGGATTTAGTCATGAATAAATTATTTTTTACCTTGTTTTTAATTCTATTATCAACACAAACATATGCTATAGCTCCCTGTGTCCGAATCCTCAGCGAGCACAACGCTGACACGAGCGACCTTCAGCGTTTTCGCAACTATCACGCCTGGAAAGACAAAACCAGTAATGAGTTGGCGTTAGCGGTGTGGAAATATTTATGTGATTACGAAACCAGTCTTTACCATTTCAATGAAATCCTGGAAGGTCCTGATCCATTTGATGAATACGCCACCGTACGCGATCCTTTGAAAATCATGAATGTCTACAATATGGGCTATTGTGGGATTTTTGGCCCGACCTTGGATGGCATATTTCAAGGAATCGGCTTCAACAAAGGCCGTTCATTCGGACTGGTTGATTGGAATCACTGCGCCACTGAATTGTGGTATGACGATGCCTGGCATTATTTCGATTTGGATGTGCGCGGGGTGTTGTTGAAAGAAAACGGTGAAGTGGCCAGCCTAAACGAGGCACAAACCCAACGGCATTTATGGACCGATCCACCAGTGAAGGTAGAGCCTTTTTTCCCCAACGATCACAACAAAGCAAGAATTTTTGACATCTACAATGGCAGTCCTGTTTATTACTACTACCGCTGGTTTCAAGGCAGCCATACCATGGATTTTTATTTGCGGCAGGGAGAATCCTTCACTCGCTGGTGGAAACCGCAGGGTGGACGCTGGCATCACCTGCCACGATACAATAAAACTGAATGGATCAAGAAATTGATTCTGCAATCTCCCATCGGGATGAAGCCCAATCACCGGCACTTCACACCATGGAATCATGGGAATGGTTTGTTCCACTATGAACCGAATCTCACCAATGATTCAATCGATTTTGAAGACGGAGTTATGTCATCCATCAATCTTATAAATGGAGAAGATGGAATACACTTAAAGAAGGAGGGGAAGGCCGAAGCCATATTCGAGGTTTTCACACCTTACATCATCGTTCCAAAAGTCAACGATCTCGAAGACTTTAGTGACGATACTGAAGCGTCGGTTGTCACACTGCAAACATCAATCCCTATCGGCTTATTCGTTTCGTTGGATCATGGCCTGAGTTGGGAAAAAGCCAAAACAATTGATCCTGGGGAAAAAACGTCAGTGGATTTGACTCCATTTGTTAAGGGAACATACGGATATCTGTTGAAATTATCTGCAATCGGTAGCGCCGGAGAAACAGCTCTTCATTCTCTATCAATCGATAGCTGGGTACAGGTAGCGCCTATAAGCCTGCCGCGTCTTAAAAAAGGAATCAATCATCTTCGATATGAGATGGATGACCGCTATGGCAAGAAAACCATTCCGATGTTGATCACTCCCAACGCAGCGAATCCGGAACATCTAGCCAAATATGTTGTATCATTGCCAGAAAATTATACTCCTGAACAGCCCACCAGCCGCATCCAAGGCGATATAATTATGCATCTACAGTCTCCACCAGATATGAAAATTTCCTGGCTCAGCACCGGTGCAACATTCAGAACGCATCAAAGAGAAAATTCGAGGAATACAGACAATCGCATCGCGTATGCCGTTGGCCGTCCGAAGAATTTCAAGGAAATTCACAAAGCGGATATTCCAATTTGGGTAAATCATTGGCGGTATAATTGGGATACGGATATTCTTTTAGATGAGCCAGCAAAAGAAGTGTTTGTCAAATTCACCGGAAGACCTGCCGTGAATGCGACCCGCGCCTGTCTTCATTTAATTCCGGATCGTGCAATAAACAAGTCGATTGAAATCGTACATGGTTATCGCATAGATGAGACATTACACGAACGAAAGATTGAAATGCGTGAACCGGGAGAGTACACTATCTCTTGCGAAGGTGAGCCAGAAAATGTCTTCATAAAACTCCATTCACCATCCAAATAATACCTGAATGATTTTGCATTATTCTTTCAACGATGCTGAACTTTGTGTGACAAACTCATCGGCGCCTATATCGGGTGTGTTCCCTCTATTGTCACCATCGATATCAATTTCCACTTGTGGCAATGTCACCGCCTGGTCAATGATCTCATCCTGTGGTGATCTTAAGTGAAGATTGCCATTCTCTGCATCAACAAATGCAGGGGGAAAGACTTTTTGTATAGTGTTCCTGATGTCTAAATCACTTTCAGTTTCTATACGCATAGGCGGGCCGCTGAGAAGGTTGTTGACCACCATCAATCCATCATTCTTATGTACAATGCGAATCAACCGCTGC
>CAZXSQ010000124.1:0-3558 GCA_964643335.1 uncultured bacterium | reverse complement strand
GCTGCAACCGGTTATCCGGATCGTGGATGGTGTTATTAAGGATTTTGCAATCACGCGTATAATCCGAAACGATGCCGCTTTCAGGCGTATTGGTAATAAAATTATTACGGACAATGAAACCAGTGCAGTGAATCTGGCTCATACCCTCGCCAATGCCACTAGAGTTCCCCAGCGCGATTCCCACATCGCAATCGATGATGATGTTCCGTTCGAAAATGCAGCCTTCACCGTGATGCCAGAAGAAAAGGCAGCCGCGTCCTTCCCGTGTCCGGCCTTGTATACCGATAAACACGTTATCGCTGACAGTCCAATCTTTTGCGTACATCACATCGATGCCGCCAATGTAATTGCCGTTGAAATTTTCGGGGGTGTCACGAGGATCGTCTGAAAAACTCTTTGCGTGATCGTTGTAGAAAAGACAGTACTGGATTTTGCAGTTCTTAGGCCGCATTTCTTCACGATTATCTTCCGGAACCCGAACCCCTTTCACACCGCGCTGCCAGATATTATGTATGATACAATTGTAAATGGTCACGTTCTGAATGTTCGTATTCGAGTTCAGTTTGAATCCGTTCCATTTGATATTCTGGATAGTGAGATCAGCGATAGTCACACCCGAACAGCGGCTGACACCCACCAACTCGCCGTGCATACTATCAGCGCCGTCTAGAACCACGTTTTCACGAATCCCCGAAGCCCCGCGCAGGGTAACATTGTCGGTATCGACTTCAAAATAACGCGGCATCATATAATGCCCTTCGGCAATGAGTATGGTTCCGCCAGGCTTCACTTTTTCCGCCGCATCGAACAGTTCTTGAACGCTGCTCACTTTGATAATCTCTCCCGTAGGTTGAGGCAGCGGTGGTGCTTTTGGAAACCAGGATTGAGTTGGAGGATCAATAATCCCAGCACCAAAACAAAAAGATGTCAAAGAAAAGATAAATACCAATACAATGATTAAATTTTTCATGTTCGCTCCAAGAGTAATATGATTACATAATCCGGAAGACAAGCATCACCGGTCTGTATTCATCATCGAAGAATATCCATATTTGTTCAAGAGCACTATCAATGTAACGCCGGCATCTTGCCGGAAACGTAACACCGTTCGCCTTTGCGGATTGCCGGCATTTTGGCTTTTTTGAAAACACTATAGCCAAACTCTTGTTTGTGTTTATAATAGGATAAAGTTTATGCAAGAATTGACGGGGAGATTAGTAATGACTGTACAAAAGAAAACTCTGGGGTTTACCTTGATTGAACTTCTCATTGTGGTGGCAATCATAGGAATACTGGCGGCGATAGCAGTCCCCAATTTTTTAAACGCCCAAACAAGGGCTAAGATTTCACGAGTAATGGGAGACTGCAAGGCTTATGGAACCGGTATCGAGATGTACATTCTCGATAACAACACTGTACCATGGGACAAGCCTTGCCCTTCCGGCGATCATGGCTGGGCTTCCTGCTATTCACGGTTGACCACGCCGGTTGCCTATATGAATAGCCTTCTTCCTGACGTGTTTCAGGCGAATGATATAACCCGCCCGGCATCCTACTTTATCGGCGGCAAGATGAGCTACGATTATGGAACGATTTACCTGAATGGCAAACCAGGGAACCCAGCCCCCAACTGGTATCCCTACTTCGGCAATTCCTTATGGAAAGTGGGAAGCTGCGGCCCTGACCTTGCCTATACAAATGTGTTGGATCGAAATTTCCGCTCCCCGCCTTACAACGCCTCCAACGGATTGGTCTCCCCCGGCGATATTTACTACACACAAGAAAATTTTCTATCCCATTAAATTTTTTATATGTACGGACCACTTCGTGAGTTTGTCTCCTAACAGGTTAGACACCTAGGTCTAATCCCTCAAGTTTGGCTATCATGATGCATAGAAGAAGGTTAGACACAAAGGTCTAACCCTACATAATGTAGGCCAATCCTTTGTGATTGCCCTATGAATGAAACAATCTCTCGTGGGGGCCTTGTCTTCCTTGATCCAAAGGGGTCCATAACGTCAGGGCATCCACAAAGGATGCCCCTTACAGCAGTAAAGAAAATGATGGAAATTCGTATTCGTTTATTTAATAGATTTTAACGTTTTTTGAATCTCATGAATCACTTTTTCCATAATTTCTTTTCATTTCTTCAGCCTGTTTTTTGGCTGGATGCTCAGGATGCTCCCTTTTCTTTTTCATGATTTTTTCAGGTGGGCAGGGTGCAGGAGGATGCGGCATATGCCGCTTCATCATTGGAAACATATGTTCACCGTGCATCTCAACAAATTTGTTGCCAATATGGGACACCAGAAACAGAAGGCCTTTGGGAATCCGCAAATGCACTTCGGGTGCATCATCACCCTCATCAACATCAATCTTAATAAAATTGGCATCTTCAGGAGACTCGATTTCGTCTACCCAAACATGAACATTCTCTTTGCCTTCTACTCTGACCAAATCCTGTCCTTTCATGGTTTCAAAATCTTCAATAAACGAATCCACTAACGGACTGATCTCTTCCCGATCGATGCCCACCGGCCTGGGGATCGATGTTTTGAGCAATTCAAGCAGGCACAGTGGAGCACTGATCTTCACTTGACTTCCGTCGCCGGAATTAATCTCCGCACGGATTAATAAATCATCCGCATATGCAGCACCGGTTAACATACTAATCGATAATATAGCCAAACAAAACCATTTTGCACTTCTTTTACCGCTTTTCATTATCACGTCTCCTTTACCAATGTGGAATGAGGGTATATTGCTTCTTGTCTCTTATACGGAACGCCGAGGAAAATATTTTAAAATAATGAAATAATTTTTTTCGGAGGCATATACATCTTTCATGGGAGCCCGGGCATCTTACCCGCATGGGAGGGCGAATTTCCACATGAGCCATATACTGGGTGGCAAAGGCAATCCACCGCGGCGGAAGCCTTTGACGATGTGGCACCATGCAACATTACCGCAAGGGCTGCCCGCAAGCGGTCTTGCCCTTGGCACCCCACCAATCTCGATGTAGGGGCGATTCGCGAAACGCCCCTACAAGTTTCGTCCTTCCTGGTTCCCTCCATCCAATAACTATTATTTCCTGAACTTTAGGTATACAATTTAATGAAAATAATACATAAATGAAATTGGAGGAAGCTGATGTTTCGACACAATCTACGTATTCAGTGGGCACTACTAACTATATTCAGTGTAGTTCTGGTTAGCATTGCCTTTTCAAACATCCCCTGTTCACATGCGGCTGAGCAAGATACGGAATCATCCCGCGAACTGCTTGCGGGTGCGGCGGCCAGTAATATCACGCCACCTTTAGGCGGCCCCATTATTGGTGGATGGCGGCCAATCAAGGCAACCCACGTTCACGATGAACTTTACGCACGTTGTCTCGTGTTGGACAACCATGACGTCCGGTTGGCCTTTGTGGTTTGTGATAATTTAGGTATGCCGCAGGAGGTGTGCGTCGCGGCAAAAAAAGCAGTCCAGGAAAAAACAGGCATTCCACAAGAAAACGTCATGATTTCTTGCACCCACACACATTCCGCGGTTAGT
>CAZXSQ010000123.1:0-14100 GCA_964643335.1 uncultured bacterium | reverse complement strand
AGATTCGGAACATTTGAGAATTTTACAAAAAGCCTGGGAAGCCAAATTCGAACGATTACTAAAAGCCCCTTCTCCAAGACCCGGTTTCGGGAAAACGTACTCAACCATCATGTACGGCTGCCCGGAGGCCATGAATTTGTTTGTGAATGGACTGAAGTAGAATAAATTATTCGTATAGCGGTCTTGCTCTTACAATTTAATCTTTATGTTTATGTTTATGTGATTCTGTTTTTGTAGAATTCTGGATCTCTATGAAGATTTGCCACCGCAGTAATGATAATTTCCGATGGTTCAATGATATAGAGAAGAGCATACGGAAAACCTTTAAGGATGCAACGCCTAGTTCGTTTGCCTACTTTGGTCCAAGCATCCGGCATAAATTTAATTCGTTTAATCGCCGGTGATATTTCTTGGTAAAAAACGATAGCCTAATCCAGGTAACAAGTGATCGTAATAATGAATGGCTTCATCCAGTTCATGATTCGCAGGAGATAACAAGCGAACGTTCAACGTTCATACCTCTTTTGGATTTCATCCCAGTCATAGGCATCAAGTTCTCCCCTTTTATATGCTTCATATCGTGCTTCGGATTCGGCTATCCAGCTCTTTTCGATGCCGGGATCAGGTTTATCGAGACTGTGTAAAATAGCCTCAACCAATTGAATGCGTTCAATGGGTTTAAGTCCTATGGCTTTTTCTTTTAATTGTTCCAAAGTTTCCAAAATGCACCTCCATATCAAGGCTAAGAAATCATACGCGAAGAGTGATTACTGCAATTGGAGTAACTAGCTCTCCTGCCAGAAACGCCGCATAGTTCAAACAGGCTAAAATATCTGCTCGTTCGATTGAAGGATAGGCTTTATACGCAAGCGCACGTTTCTCTGTATACCGATCCGGGATCACCATTTTGAAATGCCTCCGGCTAACTAAAAAATTGGGGGGGGTATGCGCTTTTTCTGTTTGTGTCAGGTTTATGCACAATTCCTAGCAATCCATCTACTTGTTCGCCGATATCCAGAATGATTCTTTCTCCAATTTCCAGGGAATCACTTCCAGGACGATCGGCCAGATCAATATAAAGATTACCGGTGTCCGGAAAATATTCGATTTTCATGGCTTAAATCTCGTATCGGGAAATGCATTGTGGATAGTAGTTTCGTCAGAGAGTGTGACAACTCGCAAAAAAGGTCCTATCATCCTTTTCGAGCCTGTGTCTACCTTTCTCTTCCTTCTCTGACGATATCCACTATCTCTTGTGTTGTTATTTTCTCTTTAATGGTTGGAACATCTAAGGGAGAAGCAATTTTTTCTGGAATCAAAGCAAGAAAACGGCCGTCCTTTCTGCTTCATCAAGATAACCAAAATGAAAGCAATAGTGTATCTCAAAGCCCTATAAACTGCCAATAAAATGTACTAATAAAATCGTTCCCCCTGTTTTTTAAGAAAAAAAATCAACGACCCCCTGTTTTTTTAGCCAAAAAAGATAAATAATTCTTGCATATTGTAATTTTTTATTGTATTTTAAATTTAGAAATATTTTTGTAGTTTGTTGACAAGTCTCTAAATAAGTGTAAAATGGCTTTACCAAGTATAATTTATTGTTGTGTAATTGGAGTGATGGACGCTGTTTATTTCTCCAGGGTTGGTTGATGATATATATTTTTTTGTGGTTACATAACCGATAAAAAGAGCAGGAGGAAGGGGAGATGCATGAAACAGCAGTTTCAAGACTTGACGAGTCTACAGTTCCTCGTTTTGGAACATCAGTACCCGCAACAATCTACCTCAACGGAAAACAAGAACCACCTATCGAGGCCAATGGAGAAATCACATGCATGAGCCTGAATAGTCTTCAGCTGCGTTGCGATCAGAAAATTCCTATACCTTCCAATGGAAAAATTAGATTCGGTTTTGGCTCTCCTCAACAAAACCTGGAAATGAATGTGGATTTTATTCAACGCATTGAATTGGTAAAAAGTTTCTGGTCCTGGAAAATGCAGCCTCGGTATGAATTACGAGTCGCATTTAACGAAAATAAAAAAAAGACGATGGACTTATATCAGGACGAAATCCATCGCTTGATTTTTGGAAACAGAACGTTTTATTACAACGCAACCGCCTGATGAAGAAGATGAGGGTCTCGTCCAATTTTTCATATCTACATGCTCATTGTTGGCATGAGGGGCAATAGTGCGCGCTTCTTCCTGCTATAATCATCCGCTCGATAAGCCGCCCGCATCGTTTACAAGGAGTCCTTTGTTTGCCGTAGACTTTAAGCAGGTTCTGGAAGTCTCCCAGCGTGCCGTCCAATTTCCGATAATCATTAGCCGATGTCCCGCCTGACCGGATGGCTTTTTTTAATATCTTTCGAATCTCTCTCAATAATAATCTTGATTCATTTTTTGATATTTCTCCGGCTGGGCGCAATGGATGAATTCCAGCTCGGTACAATGATTCATCCGCATAGATATTCCCCAGTCCAGCCACAAAGTGTTGGTCAAGCAAAAACGATTTAATCGATCTTTTTCTTCCCCGAAGCAGTGAAAAAAAATTGTCAGGTTTTAATAAAAAAGGATCGATTCCAAGATTCGGCCAGGAGGGATAGTCTTCCAATTTTTCTTGATCAAGTATGGCAAATAGCCCAAAACGCCGGGGATCTTGCTGGCGTAATTCATAGCGCTCTCCATCCACATAAATTCGGACATGAACATGAGATTCAACCGGCATTTCGGACGGTACAAATAATAACCGGCCACTCATTCCCAAATGATGAATCAATACAGCACCACAGGATAAATGAAGGATTATAAATTTTCCTCGCCGCTGGGCTTTTTCTATCTGGCAGCCTCGGATAAAGGGTATCCATTCTTTTCCAGTTTGCAGGTAATCCTTGCGCAGTAATTCAATTCGTGAAATATGCCGGCCCACAACCAATGAATCCAAAGACCGGCGTATGGTTTCGACTTCGGGTAATTCAGGCATCGTACAGTAACGCCGCCGCAACGGCACTTATATGTAACGCCGCCGTCTCGGCGGCAGAGGCGGCAAGATGCCGGCGTTACATGTCAATACACATTCATTGGGATGAATTCAAGGATATCGAATTCATTCAATTGTTCGATATCGCTGGGAATAACCGCGAAGCCATCCGCATCCATCATGGAAGTCAGCATCCCGGAACCTTGTTCACCGGTTGGGAACGCTATGGGTAATCCTGTTGGTGTATGGCTTAAACGGCAGCGGACAAAATGGGTGCGGTCAATCGGTTTTTCGTTTTCTTTCCCCCAGTGAACATACCAAACCGGATTTTTCCATTCCTTGCGGCCCACAAGCAACCGTAAAGCAGGTTTGACAAACAGGTGAAAGGATACAAGCGAAGAAACAACATTTCCAGGAAGTCCAAATACACAGCATTCATCCAGCAGTCCGAATAACAGAGGTTTTCCGGGTTTGACTTTTATCTTATGAAAAATTGTATTCATTCCCATTTCATTCAGCAATCCAGGGAGATAATCTTTTTCTCCTGCAGAAACCCCTCCAGAAGTAATTAGCACTTCGGCCTGGTTCAATCCCGTTTCAATTAATGTGCGCAATTGTGTTCGATCATCGCGGCCAATCCCCAAGTTGATGACGGAACAACCAAATTTCTCCAATTCAGCTGCCAGAGTCGATGTGTTTACATTGCGAATTTGCGCTCCTGAAATCTTTTCATCCGGATCAACCAGTTCATCTCCTGTAACCAATAAAGTTACTCGCGGATTTTTCCTTACAGTTACTTCAGAAATTCCTTGAAATCCAAGCAATCCACGCTCGATCGAACCAATAAGAGTGCCTGAAGGAATTAATAAACTTTCGACTTTGAGTTCTTCTCCCTTTTTCCTAATATTTTCTCCTGGATTAACCGGGGAAAAGAGAGATACGTTATCTACTTTTTGAGTGGTTTTTTCAACCATGATTACAGCATTCGCCCCTTCGGGGACTGGGGCGCCGGTCATAATTTTTGCAGCGGAGCCACTTTCGATTCGGTATTGGGAAGCATCCGAACCGGCAAAAATATCTGCGACAACACCAAGTGAAACAGGTGATTCGGGAGTCGCTTGTATTGTGTCCTCAGAACGAACCGCATAACCGTCCATGGCAGAGTTATTAAATGGAGGGAAGTCCTCTCTGGCATAGATGTCTTCGGCCAAGGTTGTTTTCAAACTTGACTTCCAATTCACTCGCTCAGCAGGCAAGGGTTTTATATGCTGATGAATGTATTCCAAGGCCTGTCTGTATGAAACAAGAGGCTCTTTCATAATGTTTATTCCATCGCATTCAATTTCGAAATCGCACGGTTCATGACTCGCTTTACATTGCCGAAGGCCGCAGCACGCATACGGTCATTCAACGGCTTTACTTCAATGCTGACAATCGGTGGATCATCCGAATTCAAGAAGCCTGAATCATCGAGACTTTTCAAGTAACGAACCAGATCCACTTCAGAATTTTCCCCGTCCTCATAATTGAAGGGAGGATGATTATCGCCATAATAAGGATTGGCATCATTTTTCATGACGCAATTTCCGACATGAGCGTGTAAAAGAACCGGGGCGGCCAGGGATACGGCATGTTCAGGAGTTTCATCCAGCAGGGGTAGGTGTGAGAGGTCCAGCATTAAGCCGAAACGTGCATAATCCCGTTGAATCTGCTCAACAACCTTGACTGATTCCCGCGTAGGACCCAGCAGGCAATTTTTTCCGAAAGGCACGCGGTCGAAGTTTTCAACCACCACGTTCATTTCAGGATTTAACTCATGGGCGCGTGAACAGATTTTTCTCAACGAGTCTATAAGCAATTTTGTTTCTTCTTCTCTATGCACTTCTCCTGGATCGGGACCGGACATGACGGCGAAGCCTGCCGATCCGATTTCAACCGCTTCTTCCAGGCATTCCAGAATCCGGTTGACGGCTTTTCGCCGTTCATCGGCTTCCCGGCTGTTCAAATTCAACTTTCCACCAAGAATAATAGGCTGGCAGGCAAAGGCAATGTCCATACCGGCCACATGAATTCGGAAGGCTGCTTCTTGCCGAACCGATTTATCTTCGATATGGGCGACTTCCAGCACATCGAAAAAATCGTCGCATACCAATTCATCGATGGATTCCAGAATCGGACCTTCTCCTGACATGGTGGATGGATAAGCCATAAAGTGTACAATTCCTACACGCATGGATCCTCGCAAATCTTTGACCATTTTATCTTCTCCTTTCAGTGATTGTTACACTATCTGGTCAAAAAAATTGTGATAGGTTTAGGCTTTAAGGGCAAGGGTGACACTCCTTGACTTGACCAAGTCTGGGATTCCATAGAGAATGTTCAAAATATATATAAACTTGTTTCCAAAACTACGTTCTTAATCATAATATTTGCTTATATTCTAGTTCGGCGTGAAATGCCAGGTGGGTAAATATATTAAGGATCGTGCTAACAGAGATATTGAGTTGTGCTGTTTGACAAATCTCTTTCGTCATTCCACAATCATCGAATTGATTAAGGCCTATTCATGAGTTCAACCGCTTCAGCGTTTTTAAACAAAGACTCGGCTTCAGTCGATCTTACACTTGATTCATTATATGAACCCATATCCAAAGAGCTTGAATTAACCAAAGAACTTTACAAAGAAACGGTTCTCGCCACAGCAGAACGGAATTATCTTCACCGTATTCTTTCCGGGGAGTCCAGTTCGTTCATCCCCGAAGAATATCGGGTTCCCTTGGCGGATCGAATCGCCGGGCATTTGCTGCAAAGCGAGGGCAAGTGGATTCGTGCGGCGCTGGTTTTATTCAGCGCTGGGGCTTGCGGAATTCAAGGCCTTTCCGTCCGGCAGGTGGCTGTGGCTGTTGAACTCATCCATCTGGCGACTCTAATACATGATGACATTATCGATGAAGCCCCCATTAGACGAGGCATTGCATCCATCCCCGCTTATTGGGGCAATTCTGTTGCCGTGCTTATGGGAGATTTTCTTTTCTCAAAAGCTTTCAAACTTTTATTGGCCAGTGAATCCATTCCCGCCCAAACCTTATTGACACGTGCCACCGGGCAAATGTGTCTGGGTGAAATAAAACAGCTCCATAATTCACAGAAAGAAAATCCGAATGAAGATGAATATCTTGAGATGATTGAGAATAAAACTGCGTCGCTGATGTCCGCCGCGACAGCGTCTGGCTCGCATTTAGGGAGACTGGGCGAAAAAGCCATCGAGTTGTTTCACGGTTATGGTCATGCTGTGGGAATGACATTTCAAATAACCGACGATGTTCTGGATTACACCGCCTCGACCAACATACTTGGAAAAGAGCTGGGAGGGGACTTAAGGAATGGAAAGGTTACCCTTCCTCTCATCCATCTTTTCAATAATAGTATAGCGGCGAAAAGAATTCTTCACAATAATGATTCGCTTGAAGAGAAAACTGGACAATTCAATCAATTGATGGCGAAATTGGGATCGTTTGATTATGCTTATTCGGTCGGCAGACGATACGCCGAAACCGCGCAGTCCAATTTGAAGGAACTGGAAAAAAGCATCGGTTCTACAGCCTGCCTGGTCTCACTGAACAACCTCGTCGATTTCATTCTGTCACGCCAGCGATAGTCCATCCATCCCCAGAAGCATATTTATATTCTAAGAGCAATGTAATCGGCTCCATTCAGTTTAATCTTTCATTATCATTAATTCTAATCTATTTCATTAATTCTAATCTATTTCATTAATTCTAATCTATTAGTAAATGTGATTTTTTAAGTTACAAATGAAATAAAAAATTCCGCCAGCGAAGAACTGTCTGCCCAGGCACAAACATTACAAGAACTCATCAGCCGGTTTAAACTGAACACGCAGCATAATGGTAAGCAGCACTTTTCTTCAACTGGAATTCAGATCAAAGCCAGGGACCGTTTTCAATCCCCGTCTTATAAAAACGAAGGGCAAAATAACAGACTGGCTTTGCCGACCGGCAATATTCGGGAGAATTATACTGCTAACCAAAATGCTCAAAATGAAGATGCTGAGTTTACCAGTTTTTAACCCGCAGGCATAAGTTTGTCAGGGACAGCGTGAAGGGGTACATAAAAATGTACCCCTTCACGTATGTTTGGATTAATACTCCGCGATGGAACGAAAATACAGATTCAACGCTTCGGCATATTGTTCCGGAAATTGTTGATCTTGCATCGTTGCAACAGGTTCATGCTTTTCAAGATTCGTTTTTTTTTGTTCAACCAACGACTGAACCGGATCGGTTACGGCTCGTTGAAGTGTGTTAAAATTGGAGATGACTTTTCGTTGTTTTTCAACCACTTTGTCCAGTTGAGCTTTCGTCAGTTCTTCCTCAATTTGCTCCATAACTCGAATGCTCTCCACTAATTCCTTCGGTGAGAGATACAGTGAATTCAACACTCGATCCAATTTCTCGGCTTTGTCACGAATTTCAGATTGCTTCTGGCTCAGCCGGTTGAGTTTTTCCTGCAACATCAAAGGAGGTTTGCCTGTAAATCCTTCCGGTCCCATACCGCTTTTCTTGCCACCACCGGTGGATTCGCTGGGCGGTTTATTATCGAGTTCCTCCACCACCGCATCTTCGAATGGTTCGTCACGCATACGAGCCGGTGTCTGCCGGTCATCCTTATGTTGGGCGTATTTTTCGACAAACTCGCCGCCCGATTTTCCTGTTCGTCCTTCCCCCGAACGTCCACGGGCTTCGGTGGACTCCGGCAGTGTATTTCCGGTTTTGCCTTTTGCGCTGTAATTGCTGATCTGGCCGTCCATCACATCCCATCCTTCTTCCAGATCGGCGCTGGCCCAGTTGCTGGATAAATCCTCGGTTTCCTCTGTCACATCTTCTTCATCTTCGATAAGTTCACCGATCAAATCTTCTAACTCTTCCGGCAGATCCACCATGGATATATCATCAATCACATCTTCCGGTGCATCTTCCAGATTCCATTTGGTGCGATCCGGTTTGTCCGGAAGCCAGGATTCCAGTTCACTTTCAATCCGTTCCTCCAACTGTTCGATAGACCATACCGCCGCTTCTTCGGACTCGAGTGCGATTTCCACTGCATTGCCGATGAGTGATTCTTCAGCGCGTTCAACGTTTTCAATAATCTCATTCCATTCATCCACCAATGAAGGATTATCAAATTTTTGTGGAGACAGATTTTTCAAGTATTCATTAAAGTCCTTGATCTCATCCAGCAGCCGGTTCTCGGCTTGGGCCAATCGCTGCAATTCTTCTTCCTGCTCGATGATTCGTTGTTCTTCAGGAATTTCCAATAAGTCTTCAGTTGGGGGAATCAGATCCTTTTGCTTTTGCAGGATATCATCCAGCGTATCAAGAATCTTTTCTTTCTCTTTCTCTTTTTTCTCTTCTGAATTATGTTCATCCAGCGGCTCCCGCATTTCATCCATTACGTTGGCCAGTTTGGATGCAGGCAGGCTTGATTCAATCGGATCCGTGGCCTGCTCGACCAGTTTTAAAACAAAGCGCTGCGACCCTCCTCTCTGGCCCAGGGAATCGATGGCAGAGGCATAAAGTTCCAACGTCTGCCCCGGTGAGAAAACAGCCGATGTGACATCCAGCACCGATCTGAACTGCAGTTTCTTCGGTGGAGTATTGGGCTCCCGAGATTGGATAACTTTCGTCACATCTTCTACTGTCTCACGGTAACATAATTCAACTTGTGCCAATCCTAAATCATCAATTGCTTTTACCAGACAAGGGACCTGCGAAGGAACCATCACATCCGGAATGTCCCGCCCAGGCAATGGCAAGGTCACTTGCGGCGGTTGATCCGGAATAATGTCAATAGAATGATGGACTGGGTTGGAATTATCCACGCTTTTGGCTGTAAACACTTTGATCGTATACCACCCTTTTTTCTCAATTTTGAATTCGGCCCTTAGGCTTTGTTCATTCACAATTCGAGGATTGACGATATCGATGTTTTCACCGTGACGATGATTAATCAAGGCTTTCTCTATAGGAATATCGGTTGTTGCAGATAAAATCACTCGTGTCCCTGCATAGGCTGATATACTGCCGTCCGCACCGTAATAAAAATCATCCGCCAAGCCGGTATACGCCGGATAATCTAACGCAATCGACAATTCTTCTATCACCGGACGTGGTAATATGGTTACATGATAAATTGAAGAACGTGCGTCACCCGCACTGATACAATAATTGAAGGGAGTTGAAACAGCATCGAAGCGGTAGGTCACTTCATTGGAGCCAGGTTCGACTGCAATCGTTTCTTCCGTCCAGGATTTTGTATCTACCGACGTAAGGACAGCTGCTTTGTAAGGAATTTTTCCCTCGAAACGAATTTTAATTGTGAATGATGACCCTTCAGGAACCTCGGCATTTCCCGGCTCAACAAAAATTTGTGTGTCATAAAGGGGCTGTATATCGGCCCAGGGAAACAGGATGCGAGACAATGAATTGAAAACCTGTCCAGGCGAGATAAAAGTATAAACAACAAAGAGCAGCATGAGTGCAGCTGCGGTTGATCCCGCCTGTTTCATCCTTTTCCGGTTGATTCCAACGGAACGATCCGTAGATTCAAGACGTGTCAATGCATCTTGAGTCAACTGCGTATGAATTTCGGGTGAACAAATTTCCTGTCCAGCGAGTTGAAGACAATTGATCAGGCGGTTATCGAGTCCTGGGTTGTGAATCTCTATCCGCCGGGCGATCCATTCATCCGGCCGTCTAACTACCAACGGCGATAAGACAAGGGGAACAATCGTTATAATGCCTAAACTTGCCAGAATAAAGAAAACAAATCGCCAGAAGGGGTTCAGGTAAAAAAGCTGATCGCTTAAAACCGCAGCCCCGGCGATGCCAATGATGAAAATCAACGAAAGAAATAATCCGTTCATCATTGACCCCAGCCGCCATCTATGGCGGGCATGTGACAAGAGACTCGTTAATTTTTTGAAAGAATCAGAAGACATTTTCATCAAACTTTCAACCTTTCATAACGCCTGCGGACAGCCCACTCCAGGCAGAGAAGCAGGCTGATCAGAATCAGTACACTCCAGTGATTCCAAATCTCGTGTTCAAACTGGCTTTTCTGAACCCTTTGCGGTTCAGGCAGAATCGAATGAAGTTCTCCAGCCCTTTCGAGAGGCAGGTAATGCCCCTGGGTTTTATTTGCAATTCCTTTCAAAAACGCCTCATCGAGGGCGTTGTTTTCCAATTCACGAATGGAGCGGTTGAGTTCAAACTGGACTGTTCGCTCAAATTGACTCGACTCAGCTTCGTTATCTTTGGTTTTACTTTGTACACGAACATGCAGTTGATGGACTCCACGTTTATGAGGATATAGCGTAGTAGAATAACGATAGGAATTGCCCGGCCAGGAACCTTCGCGGGCAAAGACCAGTGTGGGTGAATCGGGTGCATCCTCCGTAGCAATCACTTTAGGCGGTACTTTAAAATAATCCCGTGAAACATAGGCCGTTAAATGAACCGGCTCCTGCGGATAATAATCATATGAATCGGTCTTCACAATCAGAGGGTTTTCCTGCGTTGTTTCCGTTTCTTCCAAACCTGCCAGCCAACGAACAGCCTGCCGCCAGAATTGTTGGAAAAAGGTGGTTCGATTTCCTTCTGTTCCCTTGAGCAGTTCCCAACGCCAGGAAGAACGCACGGCGGTCGCCACGATTCGCCCTTCTCCATACCGCTGGATCAAAATCCCAGGTGTTCTCAATGAATCTTTTTTGAGATGAGCCAGTACCGACGCACTTGCTTTCAGTGAGGGCAGCCGATACCCGCCAAGAACAATCGGAGAGTCCTGGCGGCGTAATCCTCCACTAAACAGCGGATGAGACTGGCCGCGCCTGGAAATCTGAAAGTTAAATTCACCTGCGAACGATTGCGGGACCATCTCTTCCGATGGATCAAAAGGCAGAAGATTCAAAAATTCTTGATTGGAAGTCTGATGAATGCCAGGGTGGATGAATGTCAATAGTCCACCGCCTTTTTGCACAAATTCAGCCAAGGCGTCAAGTAAGTCTTCACCTAATGCTTCCGGAGCAATTTCACCTAGAATGATCACTTTATACCGATTGAGATCACGGAAAATCGAAGGCTCGCTTTCCGTCTGCACTTGCGATCCGGTTTGGATTAGAAACTGTTTTGTTCCCAGGCGCAATACACTGGTCGGTTGAATGAATTCATCCGATTCAAGCGCCCGTTTCAGGAATTTATATTCAAACCTGGGTTTTCCTTCCAAATACAAAACCGGTATGTCTGGGTCTTTCACTTCGATTAGAACCGCCTTCCCGTTGTTTTCCTCGATGCATTCATTATTCAATAATGGAACGGAAACAGTAAGCCGGAACCGGCCAGTGGCATTGGGGATGAAAGAGACGGCGGCTGGAATTGTCCTGCCCGTATTTTTATTTTCAGATTTACTTGCAGACATGGATTCATTCATCTCGAGTGTAGCCGATGCCACAATTTTTGCATTACCGCCGTTTTCATCGGCAAGACTTATGCGAAGTGGAACCGGACTTGGCTCATTCTGCTGAAAACGGACGAGGGTCATTATTTCCACATGACTATTTACTGAAATTCGTTCCGGAACCATGACCTCTTCTATTTCCCGGTCGATCATCGGCAGTGATTCGTTGCCTCCCACTCCGATGGAAAATACTGGAACGGTTGATAAGCCACTCACATTTTGCCGGCGTTCATCCACCATTTCATTTTCACCCCCATCGGACAACAAAACGATACCGGCCAGTTGATCGGGTGAAATTCTGGCAGACACATTTTCCAATGCGCTTTTAACACCGGTGTAGAGGCCCAAATCCTCATCGGTAACAGGTAAATCGGTTTGCCTGCAAGTAGAAGTTTTCGCATCAAACCGGTAAAATTGCAGGTTGTATTTTTCCCGCAAAGGAGTGATGAATTCTTCTTTCTCCAGCAGTGATCGAATAGATTCCAAACGTTTTGTTTTGTTGGAGACCTGTGGATTCTCAAGCCCCATGCTTAAAGAGGTATCAGTTAAAATGGATAAGATTTTGTTATCATGTAAGACACGCTCTGAACGCAAAGCAGGATGGCATAAGGCGAGAAACAGAAGTCCGACAATGACCAAGCGATTCAACAAATACCAATGGCCGCCGGATAAATGGGACGAATACACACGATGGCTGCGCCATACTGCAAAGACGGCCAGACCCGTTATGGCCAAGGCGAACCAAACCGGCAGCCTGGGGACTAAGTCCATAAATTCCATCGTATCCGTTCCTCGTTTTTCTTATACCGGCTTTGCGGAACCGCAAACCGGCCTGAGACGATAAACTCGATAACTACCAATAGTAATGCCGCTAATAGAAAAATATCTGTCCATTCACTGATGCCGGTGCTTTGTGCAGGAGCGTTCAATACTTTATCCACCGAAAAGATGTGTGCGTCCGGCATTGTTTTTCTCAATACGGTGCTGTCCAGTTTCTGGGGATTGGATTCTTCCGGGTCGATGTTTACTACCGCCAATTGCCGTTCATTCAATCCCTTTTCTGACAGCAGCATCATGTATAGACCGGGTTTATCCGCTTTGGGTGGTTCTTTGTCTTTCCCGGGCGAAAAAAGGATCTCATCGCCATTCGGAGTAGTAATACTTACATTGGTCAGTTCTTCATCGAAGTGAAACCGGTCTCCCGCCATTAATTCAATATATTTTTCTTTAAGCAGATCAACAAACAACTCGTGAACAAAGGGAAGAAAAGGAATCTGCAGGGGAAAATCAGTCCAGCTTGTATCGCAGGGAATACCTAATAGAACAATCGTCCCTTTTCCCTGCTTGTGTTGGATGACAGCGGGTTTTCCATCGTTGAACCAGGCCAATACATCCACCAGCGGATTTTGTTGATCTGCTATGAATGAGGCGGCTTGGAAGAATTCGGATTCAGTAATCATGGGAAGTAATGATTCATCCATCCCTGCAGTTTTGGTAATTCTGACTGATTTATTCCGGGTTGGCAGAAAGTAGCCGGGAACCAATGTATTCTCCTGCCAGTTTCCATCATGTGATTCACCCGCAAATAGGATCAACGAACCGCCTTGGTTGACCCACGGCTCCAACATATCATTGGATAAAGTGAAAGGATTGGTCAGGAAGAGCACATCCGAACTCCATAAATGATCCTGCGTTAATTTTGGAGTGACTCGGGTTTCCACAACGGAAATGTTTGTATTCGGTGGGGCAAGTGCACGTGACAGAAAATAACTTTTAGGTTGCTCATCGCTCGCATGAGGATCGACAATTGTTGCCCGTACCGACTCGGGCAGCCATGCAGCAAAAAAACGCTTGTTGTCGAGTGCCAATCCATCTTGGCCCAAAGTAATGGAACCCGAGACAAATCCCCGCTCCGTTGGGATAAACTCAAACTGGACTTCAGTATTCCCTTGAGCGGGAATATACAAACGCCTTTCGCCTACTTTCCGCTCGTTCACAAAAAGGGAACATTGGGGGGATAACTCGGTTTCACCAAAGTTTTTAATCTCGGCTTTGAATAAAACCGGGGTATTTTGCAGGGTTTTTACAGCTTTTATATTGAAAGAAGTCACCGAGGCGTTCGGCATAATAGGTTCACCGCAATCGATGACGATCATGCGGGTTTTCTCGTCATCCGCTTCCCATTTTTCCACATGACGCCAGCCGTTGGCCTGTAAATCGGTCATTAAGAATATTTCACGGGTGCCGGGGCCTGCATTCTTTAGGAGGCCGGGGATCAAGGATAACGCTGAGACAACGTTTGTACTTTCGGATGAAGGTTCAATGCGGTTCAACAATCGCCGGACTTCGAACCGGTCTGCCGTCCATCCTGCTGTTTCCAGTCGGGCGCTGCGATGGAAAGTGCCTAAAGCGATTTTACTACCGGTGCCGAGAGAATTGACTACCTTACCTGCTGCCTTTCTGGCTTTTTCTAATAGGGTTTCGTTTCCGGATAACGCCCCCATGCTGTAGGATCGATCCACCAACAAAAGTACTTGGCGGCTTTTCGCTCCCAGAAGAGAGGCGAACCAGCCACCGGCGGTCATT
>CAZXSQ010000122.1:0-14197 GCA_964643335.1 uncultured bacterium | reverse complement strand
GCTATGACCGGAAGATGCACGGCCATAACTGCCTCCGGCGGAACTGCGAGATCCCCCTCTTACACGAGTTCTAGCAGTAGAATCTCTTTCAGAAGGTTCATCGATAGAAGTGGTGGATGGATTTTCTTCCACCGGTACAGTAGCGGCGGATTGAGCCGATTCAGGTTGTTCTTCGGTAACATTTTCGATTATTACCGGTGGTTGTTTCTGCACTTCTTGCCCGATTGGAGCCAAAACAAACAAAACCGGTAATGCAATAAGGCATATTTTTGAGAAATTCTTTAACATGATGATTATTCCTTTCTTATAAATTCCAGATAATTTGTACTGAACCATTGTTCATGGTTCCATGAAGCATTTTTTTCTTCTTTTCGGTTTTTTCTTGAGTTTCAACAACGGTTATGGTCGGGTTTTCCAGTTCCGGATACAATCTGTCCACGATTTTTCCGCTGATGGTTTGAGTGATGCCGTTGGTTTCCCAGCGGAGGTTAGGTTCAGCCGCCGCTTCCCTGACCGGATCAAGAGAACCATTGATAGCGAGAATCGTAACCAATATCCCGAAGAAGGTACCAAAAGCAAACATGAAAGCCGGATGCCTGAAATATTCAAACACCTTCCAAGTTCGATGATTGGAATGTACTGATTTAGAATACTGGCTCCAGATTTGTTCGAATTGTTTCACATGTTCATTGGGATTAAGATCGCGAACATGGAAAGAGTCTGCCTTATCGAGTGTAGCCGTATAGGATTCAAATTCTTGTTTGCACCTTTCACAGGAATCCAAATGATCTCGAATCCAGCGGGAAGAATCGGACTCCGATTCATAATACAGTTCGATAAAATCATCCAAATTTAAATGTTTTTTCATTTGTTACTTCACCGTTTACTTGTTTGGTATTCTGATAATACTTTGCGCAAAGCGGTCACGGCTCGGTGGATGTGAGTCTTGACCGTTCCTTCCGAGCATTGCAAAACGTTGGCAATGGCTGATATTGATTCACTTTCATAATGCCGCAGCACAAACGCAACGCGCTGCGGGACACTCATTTGGTCTAACACCTGACGAATGAGGAGATGGATTTTTTCCTCCTCCAGTTCTTCACGCGCCGTTTCCGATTGCCCAAAGAAAAACTCTGGTATTAATTCATGGTTACTGACAGGAACCATTCGGGAATTTTTCCTGATCCAGTCGATGGAGCAATTCACGGCGATGGTGGTTATCCATGCTTTGAACGAAGAATCCGCTCGAAAATTCTTATGGTTTTTGAATACTTTCAACCAGGCTTCCTGCGCGCAATCTTTGGCCTGTCCCTCATCCGGTAATACACGATAACAGATGCGGTATACCAAATTGGCATAGCGGTGATATAAGCGAGCGGCGGAATGTTCATCACCCCGCACGGCCGCTTCCAGTAATTCGCTATCCAATGGCTTGTTATCCTTTTGCATTGCGGTTTCTATATTAAATAACGGTGGGGAGAAAAAAAGGTGTACATTAAAATTTGGGATTTAGACAACTGACACCGAACGGTTAACGTAGTAAAATAATCTAAGAAAACCTGATCTTCATGGATGAAACGGAGGTTATTCCATGGCACTCATTATGCTTTTTGTCTCTGTCACACTATCCAAATTATTTGCCGAAATGATTTGCCGTATAATTTGTCTAAAATGATTTGAAACGGGATGGTTGCGGTATCGGTTTACAAATGATTCTCCAAAATCTCCGGAAAGTACAATTTGAGGATCGATGGGGATCTGGCCTAAAAAAGGAACACCCATCTCATCTGCCAATACTTGACCACCTCCGGATTTAAAAAGATCAATCTTTTCACCGCAATTGGGACAGCTGAATCCACTCATGTTTTCGACAATTCCAAGCACTGGTACGGACACGGCATTACAGAAAGTAATGCATCGGCGCACATCACGAATGGCTACATCTTGAGGTGTAGTTACCACCACTGCACCACAAGGAGAACCGGCTAATTGTGCAACCGACATGGGTTCATCGCCAGTTCCAGGAGGGGAATCCACCACTAAATAATCCAACGCTCCCCAATGTACATCAGTGAGAAACTGCCGTATTAAATGAAATTTTCTAGGTCCCCGCCAAATAACGGCATCGGTGTTTTTTTCAAGTAAAAATCCGATAGAGACCACTTTTAAGTTATCGGATACAGCCACGGGGATGATGTTATCATTTTCAAACTGAAGCCGTGTATTATTTAATCCCATAAGAGTGGGGATGCTTGGCCCATGAATATCCACATCTAAAAGACCGACATTTTTGCCTTCCGCAACTAAAGCCTCCGCCAGATTAACGGACACGGTACTTTTTCCTACTCCTCCTTTTCCGGAGAGAACAAGAATTTTGAAATGGATTTCCTGCATTCGCTGTTTTAGCCGTTCTTCTTGTCTTTGTTTTTCTAACTGTTTTTGTTTTTCTTTATCACTTTCAGTTGTTGTTCGGTTAAACATCCTTAATTTTTCCTTTCTAAAATATGAAACCAAGTGTTGCAAAAAATTAGATAATTGTTTTCGTATCGAAAAAGTCACCGTTCCATCCTAACCATACACAACCTGAAATATGTTCTTTTCATTCATTTCTTCACAAAGAGCAATGGAAAAACAATATCGCTCGTACAACAAGGTACCCAGACGGATAAAAATAGAAACATAATGATGAGTCCGCCCATCCCCATACTCAAAGAATCGCCGAGAGCAATTGTCATATGGAATAGAGAAGCCCAGGTACTCAATAAAACATGTCCGGCATGTGGAAATTGTGTTTTCGGCCAATGATAAGCAATAAACACTCCGATGATAGCCAGTGGATTAACCAGCCACCATTTCTCGATAAACCCAATATGAAGTCCTCGGTTAGGCAGATCTAATATCCATTCACCCATGAAAGGAATAATGGAATCGCTCAAAGTGCCAATTCCAATGGCGCCAATATAACCGATAATAAAGATTTGCGTGAATGTGCTTTTTTTATGGAGCCGGTAAATCCCCGCCGTGACTAAGGCACTCAAAAGAACATGGAAAGGATGTAAAATCCAAAATAAAGATTTAGAAACAGAATGAGGAATATTCGAAAATTCAAACAATCCCATAATAGCAATGCCTATCAAAGAACCGAACGCAGTGAAAGGAGCGTGATCCTTTAAATCCTTCCCAATGGTTTTGAGCAGGCCGGAACGAGTAACGGATGTATAGTATTTATATATATAAGACACGTTGATAGTCACGAATCAATACTCCATTTAAATGATCGATTTCATGCTGGAAGACTCTCGCTTCGAGACACACAGCCTTGACTTCTATTTTGTGGCCATGAAGATCGTATCCGGTAAGATGAACATATAAATTTCTTGGAATCTTCACTTCAAAGTTCGGGACACTGAGGCAACCTTCTAATTGTCTCTCTTCTTTTGGAGAACAATATTGATAAACCGGGTTAATAAGAATCACCGCACGGTCATTAATAGAAGAAATAAAAATTCGTTTTGAAATACCGATTTGTGGTGCTGCTAAACCAATCCCATTATTTTGCTTCATCAGTTCGAACATTTCATCTACCAGATCCGACAGGGCACAGTCGAATTCCGTTACAGGTTGACAAGGACAACGCAACACCGGATCCGGATAGAGTTTTATGCTTAGTGAATGCATATTCTTTCCACTTCGATTTGTATTGAGCACCTTCTCATGAATAAAAAATGATGCGCCAGAACTGTTTACACTCCAACCAGTTCTGGCGCAGTGACAGATGGTAAAGCGTCGGATTCGAGTACAGTGACGCGATTCTTTTCATTGAATTTTTTATCCTCCTCGGGATATTTGATGTTTTCTCACTTTCAACACTGATCTTTATCCCTTAAAAAACAGCCGGATATGGAGGTGATACAGGATAATAGCCGAGTGGAATCCTACCTGGCCATCCATAAGCCGCTCTTTGCCAACCGGTTAGTCCTGTGGCGTAATACCAGTTCCGCCAACCTCGGCCACCTCCTCGCCTGCCTCTTCTTCCACGTCCCCATAATCCTCTTACGGGGACAGAATTCAAATAACCAGGTACAGAATATCCTGCACAAAAACCAGCACCTCTACCGGTTCTGGGTCCCAAACCAACAGGTCCTCTTCGATTTCTTCTGGGCATGATTAATATCCCCTTTCTTTACCTCATGATACTTTACTTTTTAACTCAACCTTCGCTTTATCAATCATCTTTTATTCTTTTTCAAGTAGTTTAAAATATTTGTACCTTTAGCATTGTCACTAGGCATTGAATATATTAATCAGGAATTGTGCCAATATGACTTGTCACAAAAAAATTTTAAAAATGATTGTATTTACGGAAGATATACAAAATGGGGGGATATGTTTCGAGATGGTACTATTGCAATATGCAAGTGTATAAGTAGTAATACTATCGCATATTTGCATACCTCATTGCCCAATTCACAGCTCTTTTTCAGGCATGTCAAGAACATGAGAGTTGGATACTAATCTCTTCTGCTACTCGTTTTCCGGAAAGAATCATCCCTCCAAAGATTGGTCCCATCCTTGGACCGCCCAAAGTAGCACACACAGTCATCCCGCTGATCCAAAGTCCAGGGAAGACTTCTTTTACGTTGTTGATCACAAATTGTTCACCGGCATAAGCATCCATAGGTCCTTCGTAGAGATGAGGTGATATGGTCTGAGGTTCAAAGAGATTTCGTTTCATCAATGAAGAGACAACAACGGATTCATGACCGGTAGTATCCACTATCGCTCGGGCTGAGAAGGTGATTGGATCGATAGGAAATGAATCTCCCACCGATGTACGGTTCGCTACGATACCTGTTACCCGTTCCCTGTGAATACAAGCGTCTTCAGCATACGTAAGGTTTAATATGGTAACTCCGGCTTTTAAGGCATTTAGTGTAAGCCCGGAAGCCAACTCAATCGCATCAATCGAATACAAACCTGCATCCTGTGGATGATAATCAATGTTGAATTCATCAAGAACAGAAATAGCGTCTTTCTGAACGACCACTTCGTTCATGCTCATGCCGCCCCCCCAAATCCCCCCGCCGGTTGACAACCGTTTTTCTAAAATCGTGACCTTGCAGCCGGCTTTCGCTAAAAAGTAGGCTCCCGTCAGTCCGGCAGGACCGGCACCGACGAAAAGCACATCGTTTTCAAGACAATTTAAAAGTTTTTGATGATAGGAATTGATTATAATTTTCGAAATTTGATTTTCAGTGAATTGGGACATTGAATGAATTTTCTCCTTTTAGCCATTGGTGAAACAACAAAGAAAATATACTTCTATAATGAAAATTCATTTTTTTTATTTGACAATGTCTCTTAATAATTGATGTTCATCATTTGATACTTTGGTTCCCATGATTTTGGCGACATTTCCACCAAACAGTTTCCCCATCAGACCGGTATTCATTTTTGAAACAAATACCTTGCCTTTGTCGTTTTCCCATACCGCAATGGAACAAGGCATCAAGCAAGATAGATAACGATCGGTTGTTAAGACGCTTTTTGCATAATTCGCCTGACATAATTGAATAATCTTGACTTTGGGGGCAAATTCGACATTGTGTTTTTTTAGGGCTTGATTGATGAACATGGTTCCGGGTGAATTCCAACCAATCTCCTGTATGCTTTTTTCGATTTTTGCGACAGTCTCATCGAATCCAAATCGGCTTTCTTTTACCACAATCATCATACTTGGCATTATGATGATCATAAGAACTGCCATAACGATAAATCCCGCACCAAAACTGCCAAGAATGGCAAGTGTCAACCATTTTACTGAAAGTGTTTTCGTACTGCTCGCTTCAGATACATGCGTTTTGCCTTGAAACACTTCTTGAGTCATGTTCATTCTCCTTTTCAATTATTGGAAAAAATTCGGTGAAATAACTCTTTAAATGGAAGAAAGGAATACCTTGATTTTTCCGGATACTCCTCTTCTGCCAATGCATGTTCAATTTCTTTTGGAGAACGCTTCGGATCAAACGGTTTACTAATCAAGTGATGTAAGCCTTGAGAAGAGACACGTTGTATTCGGTGGTTATCAATCTCATGACTCATCATGACGATGTGATCGATTTGGACATAAGGTTTCATTAACCAAAAGACATCCAAACCGGCGAAATCCTCTTCCAGTTGGCAATCAATCAAAACCAATCGATAATGATACTCACGTACTAACGCGACGGCTTGTATTGCATCCGATGCGATATCCACATGAAAACCGGAGTTAAAGAACCATTGTTTGAATTGGTCCGCTGTACCGGTCCCGCTCGTAACAATTAAGATATTTTTTGAGGCATCTTGATTTTCAGGTAACATGATTATCCTCCTTGAACTAAATTGTTATGGCTGATTCAACCGTAAGACTTTGAACTTGCCACTCTTGTTTTTACCCGTTTACTCCGTGAAAACCTTTAATTTCCTGATTTTTGGAAAAGTTTTTTTCTTGTACGATTTTTTCGCAAATAGCGCAGATTTTGCCGACTAAGGGAATATCCCGAACAAAATAACAACGAAGTGAGCCTCTGCATTGGGAATCGACCAATCCCACATTTTTGAGTATGGCCAAATGATGAGACAAATTGGGTTGAGGAATATCCAAAATTTGTTGAACTTCCAGTACGCATTTCGTGTCTTCATACAGTTGATGAAGAATTTGAAGCCGCACAGGATGACTGAGTGCTCTAAAAATATCGGCTGCTTTTTGCCATTTTTCTTTGTTTTGGGAATCCTTGTACATTGAACCGCACCAGTAAATTTTGTCTGCTCTTATTGATCTACACTTATATTATATATAAATATATTTATATGCCAAGTATTTTATATAAAACTTACAACATATTAATAGGCGAAGAACAACAGATAAGGGGAGGTTCAGAGAATGGGATGCTTAATTCGGGACAAGAAAACCTGTTTTGTGAAATGAGAGAAGGGAGAAACCGTATGGGCTTCTCCCTTCGGATTGTGTGGGATATAAGACTTAGTTAAAGGATGTGCTGCTGTTTGAACCGGTCATATTAATTGCCCCTTGTGACTGACCTTCGATTCGGTTCATGGTGAAAATATTATCGTTGGTTAAATTGCCACTTTCAGATATTCCCCAGCTTGTTCGGTTATCGCTTTTCGCATAAATGAGATTATGCATCACCGTGCAGTTGGAACTGCCAAAGCCATCATAATCTTCCAGAAGAATATCTTCACAGTCACTGCCACCGGTGGCGTTGTTCAACAGGTGGTTGCCCAGTATTTCCACATAGCTGCTTCCCCGGAGACGAATGCCTCGTTTCACATTGGTGCGGATAGAATTACCTTCAACGAAGATGTCGGAACTGCCTCTGAGGTATATGCCCGATTTGTGGTTACTATTTAATTGACTGTCCTGGATGTTTATGCTTTGTCCCTCATGTTGTACAGTGACTCCATTATCACCGTTATCATACGAACGGCAGTCCATAATGCTGATATTTGATGACTGGCTGTAAACATTGATACCATGCCGGGTATTTCCCCAGGATTCACAATGAATCAGGGTGGTGTTGTCGCATCCGCCAACGGCGAATCCATCAACGCCATTATCATGCGATTGGCAGCTGTTTAATGTCAGGTTGAAACTGGTGTCATCCAGGGCAAAACCATATACGGAACAGTTTTTGACTTCCACATCCTCACAACGGAAAATCCATTTTGTTCCTCCTGATCCATTGCAATATAAACCGATAACATCACCGGATGATTGGTTTGACATGTTACCGTCGATAGTCAAATCCTGAATGTAACTGTTATTGTTATCGTTCGATACGGTTGTGCGCACAATACCATTGATGCTGTTGTTGGCCTGATCCTTGTATCTAAGAACAGTGGTTCCAATACCAGTACCAACCAGGGACACGTTATTCTTCAAAACTATGCATCCATTATCTGGGTTGCTGGTTCCTTCCAACAAATAGACACCCGGGTCAAGACACACAATTCCTTCACCGTTTCCTGCAATATGATCAATTGCCGCTTGAATGGCATATTGATCAATAGTGCTGCCATCACCTTTTGCACCAAAATCTTTGGCGTTTACGCAAATCTCACCGGTTGTTTTGTTCGGATCAGCCGATGGTTCTGGAGTAGGAGTATTGGTCGCCGTTGGTTCAGGTGTGTTGGTTGCAGCCGGTTCAGGTTCCGAGATTGGAGTCGGTGTTAAAGTGGGTTCGGAAACCTCCTCCGGAGTTGGAGTTGGAGTTGCCGTTGGCGTTGAAGTTGCTGTCGGTTGAACAACATTCTGCATCCAGAAGGGACCAACAACGCCTTTACTCAAAGGGCGGTTTTGTCCTTTTTCGGTATAAACATCATAAATTCCCAAATCATACATTTCATCTGAGTTGGTTTGGCCTCCGGCACCTTCGATGCGGGAGAGGTAAAAATTAGTGGCGATATTTTTTGCAGGACTATCGGATGAGGGTACAAACACATCATATTCATTCAAAACCAAATCCGGATCCTCTTGGATGATTCCATCATTGCTTGAAATCCCCAAATCAGCACCATACATCATGTTGGTATCGTATGTCATGTTGGTGGGAGTATCTTGGTAACTGATCATGTCACCACCACCGTTAGATCTCACAATATTATTGGCGATTATGCAGTCACTCGGTTCCAAAGACTGTGAACTACTACTGCCCACACCAATTTCAAATGGACGATAACAGTCCACAAAGGTGTTGTAGGCAACCAGCGCATTTTTTACTTGGAAATACTCATTCAATTCTGAATCAGGAATACCGTTCATCATTGCAATGGACGCGCGGTACCCCTCGCCAGTCAAATTGGAGAAATAGTTGTTGACGACCACATGGTCTTCGTCAATGATTCGTACACCGCTCGATTCGGATACCCCATTTCCGAGGAAGAAGTTTCCTTCAACCAGACAACGTTTCCCATGCCGCAGAGTCAATTGTCCACTGCAACTGTCAAACGTGTTGTAACGGTAGATATTTTCACAGGATTTGTTGGAAATGATTTCAATTTCACCGTCGCACTTGTAAAAGTAATTGTGTTCCACCCTTACTCTGGCATTGCACATCGAAGTGGCGCTATCACCAATTCGGATGGTTTCATATCCATTTCCTGAACCTTCAGGCCGGTGTTCAAAGATGTTATTGTCGATTCGGTGATAGACGGGATCGTTATTCCCTTCCTCTAACCACACACAAACCATTAATCCTGAATGGGTCATGTTCGAGAAATAACAATGATCGATCCGATTATTCGTTCCATAAAGTGAAACCCACATGTAACGATCTGAATCACTGGAAGGGTTGTAATTGATAATGGCGCAATTTGTTAAACGGCAATGATTTGACAAGTTCGATGAGGACTCACGGAACTCGATAACGTGAAAGTCATTGATATAGCCATCCTTGAAGATCAAACCATCGACGACCAGGTAATCCCCTGCAATTTGCAAGGTGGATTGCCCAGTGAGTATCACGCTATCCGGTGTTTCAGCTTTCAAGGTAATCGGTTCAGACTCTGTTCCCTGTGCTTCAAAATTTAAATTGGCGTCTTCCCAGGTTCCATTTTCCATGACTATAACGTCACCCGGTTGGACATTATTTACTGCCTGGTCAAATTCGGAAACGTTTGAGACAAGAAATTCTTCGGCACATACGGTAACTGGTAAAGCAAATAATACCAGTATACCCACAATACAAGCAGTCGCGCAAATTGAATCGATTTTTAGTGCTGTTGACCAGCCCGTGATGTTTTGTTGCGTTTTGCACATGATGAATACTCCTTCAAAATGATGTAAATGCTGATCTATTATGCATTTATGCATTTATAAATTACTTATAAATTATTCACTCCTTTTTTTAGTGATATAGAACCGATTCTTTTTTTTGACTTTAGGATGAATACAAAAACAAATGTCAAAGTGAAATACTCGCTCATATAAGTGCATCACTTACACGAGTTTGTAAAAAACTTACTCAAGCAAGTTAATAAACATTGGTAATATTAGAAGGAGGGAATAAATATTTCAAGGGGATTTGAGGGGAAATTTTAGAAAAATTAATATTAAATTTAATAAAATGAAAAGTTTGTTTACAACACTTGTATATATTATTATAAAAAACCGTCTGAGAGTAAAACTTAGAAAATTCAGCTTTGTTTCTCAGACGGTTATTGTCAAAAAAGATAAGAATTACATTCAGGCAGTAAGTGCTTTTTTCAGGTGATCAATTGCAGGAATGGGGACCGGATCTTGTTTGTTCAGATAAGCCAGGTAGACACTGGTATAATCTCCCAAACTGATGAGTGAAAACATTCTTGCCAGCAATGTATCACCAAAAGAATGAATGACATCAACTCCCTTTGTATGTGGCTCAATCAATTCCTTACAAATTTGGAATCTTTTTTTAGTTTGCGGATGATAGTCTTCATCCATTAGCATGACCGCGTGGAAGTTCTGAAGGATTTCATTTGGATGGGACCATCCAAGTATTTCATTGTGATTCATTTCAGGCACGACAAAATGATGTGCAAAATGTTTGGCATTTTCATTGATTTGAGCCTGCCAGCGAGCACCAATCGGCTGAAAGGCATCTTGACCTACATAAATAACTGGGATATGTCCGTGCAGTTTTTTAGCTAATTGTTTGGCAGGATTGAATTCAGTTGGGGTAATGGCACTATACAGTTGCTTACATTTTTGTAAGGTGGCATAAGAAGTTTGTACAGCATTCTTTTGATCCGGAATAATCCCCATTTTCTCCAAGGAGACCAGTAATGGTAGAAATGAGTAGCCTAATGCGGCGCGTGGAGAAAGTCCACCCGGAATCTCAATATGAAGAATATTTTCATCTTTACATACTTGTTGTAATTGACCTCCGGTGGTAATAGCAAACCGAAGTGCATTTCGTTCTTTGGCCTGCATAAAGCATGATAGTGTTTCTTCAGTATTACCGGAATATGAACTGGCGATGACTAATGTCTCCGGTCCGACGTAGTTAGGCAATGAATAGTTGCGTACTATTTCGACGGGAACATTAGCGGCCTGGCTCATGTATGATCGTATCAGGTCACCGCCAATTGCAGAGCCACCCATACCACAAATTACAATGGATTGAATGCCGCTATTGCGGTGTATTAAATAATTGCGGGCAATCTGTTCTCCGTGCCGGCATTGTTGTTCAAAATTTTCCACACATTCAAGCATTCCAGAAGGATCAATTTGGTTGATAAAGTTAGTTTGATCAAGTTCTTTCATTTTATTATCCTCACTTTTGTTAGTTTTACATTTTGCATACATGATAGATACGCTCACAATGTATGCGAGTTTTAATAAGTTATGCAGTAGAAAAGGATTCGATGAGTTGAAGCAATTCATCTGTTTTTTTCTGGAGCAGTTCTACATCCTGTTTGGTTTCCACATTCAAACGCATTTTGGGTTCCGTGTTAGACTTCCGGAGATTGAAACGCCAAGTATTGAATTCCATGCTAACACCATCGGTGGTATCGATTGTTATCCATGAAGTATCGTAATGGTGTTTGAATGCTTCAATCACCTTATCCGGATCATCGACCAAGCGGTTAATTTCTCCGCTGCATGGATACATAGCCATACGTTCTTCTACCAGTTCAGATAGTTTCTTACCTGTTTTACTCATGATTTCCAGCACGAGTAACCAGGGCAGCATTCCGCTGTCGCAGTAATAAAAATCACGGAAATAATGATGAGCCGACATTTCGCCGCCATAAATGGCTTGATTTTCACGCATCTTCCCTTTAATGAACGTGTGACCTGAAGGACACAGGACGGGTATACCGCCACTCTCTTTTACCATTTCAATGGTGTTCCATGTCAGTCGTGGATCGTAAATGATTTTGGCGTTCGGTTTTCTTTCAAGCATCGAATTTGCCAGGAATCCGACAATATAATAGCCTTCAATGAAACGTCCGGTTTCATCAAACAGAAAGCAGCGGTCAAAATCACCGTCCCATGCTACACCGATATGCGCTTGATTGGCTAAAACGGCTTCCGATGTTGATAGCCGGTTTTCCGGCAGCAGAGGATTCGGTACGCCATTAGGAAAACTTCCGTCGGGTTCATGATGGATTTTTAAGAGTTCAAAGGGAAGATGGGGTTCCAAGTGATCAACGATTGGACCTGCGCAGCCGTTTCCGGAATTAACCGCCACTTTAAATGACTTCATCGAATCAAAGTCGATACAGGATAACACTTTTTTAGCATAGTCAGAAATTACATCGACACTTTGTTCTCGACCCTGTTGAAGTGTTTCAGTAAAGTTGTTTTGGCTTGCTATTTTTTCGATGTCTTTCAAGCTGTTATCTGCGCTGATGGGACGAGAACCTTCGCGGACAATTTTCATTCCGTTATATTCCGGCGGATTGTGACTGGCCGTTACCATAATCCCGCACTGCGCATCTAAATGAGAGGTAGCGAAGTAAACCATTTCGGTTCCGCATAAGCCGATATCCACCACATCGCTGCCGCCGTCGAGTAATCCATTTTTCAAGGCATTACTGAGTTCTACTCCTGAAGGACGGATATCTTTTCCAACAATAGTTTTTTTGGGATGGATATATTCACATATTGCCCGTCCGATACGGTAAGCAATATCTGGATTTAATTCGTGGGGGACACGGCCTCGGACATCATAAGATTTAAAACACGTTAATTGATCTATAACAGCCATAGTAATTCTCCTTTTTAATCATTTCATTGTATAAAACGTAAGAGTCGTATAACAAAGCGAAGTTGTTCAGCGTTGGATTTACAATTGTGCTGCGTTTTTCACTTTCAGTTCAGAAACAACGCGCTTGACATTTTGTGCCTGATCGGCAGCACAAACCAATATCCCATCGGGACTTGTTACGATGATGACATTCTTCATCCCAACAACACCGACTGCCATATTTGCCGCTTTGGGTTCGTTATAAACGATGACATTTTCACAATCGACCATAATTGGATCCCCGATGGTGATGCATGAATGATCGTCCACCGGATGAGTTCGAGTCAATGAATCCCATGAACCGACATCATCCCAAGGAAAATCTCCGACAGTCATACATACGTTTTTTGCTTTTTCCATCAGGGCATAGTCGATGGAAATGTCAGGGAGGGTTTCAAAAGTTTCTTGGATTTCTGCTGACCGATCGGCAGGATCTCTAAGCAAATCGGCGATTTTTTCTGTAGCATTTGCCATTTCAGGTTGCACTGAACGAAGGCTTTCCATGAAAGTGGATAAACGCCAGAAGAACATTCCGCTATTCCAGAAGAAATGGCCTGAATCAACGAACTGCTTGGCAAGTTCGTGATCGGGTTTTTCATGGAACGAATTGACTGGAAACGATGGAATGTTATGAAGCTCGCTCACCGGTTTCGGATTAATATCCACTTCGATATAACCGAAGCCCGTATCAGGCCGTGCCGGTTTGATTCCGATGGTAGTTAGGCCTGTTGTTCTTCGGCTGTTTTCAGCGCGGCCTGAATGGCTTGACGAAAGCGGTCTGGGTTGCCGATGAGATGATCGGCGGTGACAACTGCCATCAATACATCTTCGCCTTCTTTCTCCACATAACTTAATGCGTGAGCGGCTGCATAAATGAGACAACCGGCCGTGTTTCTCTTAACAGGTTCACCAAGTACATTTGATGAAGGAATTTGTGTGAAATTTTTTGAATGACAGGTTGAAGAGTTTTGTTCGTTGCTACATAAATATGATCGGCGGGGGTTAGAGGAAGCAGCCATTCCACGGCTTCATCCAACATCGTTTTTTCTTTGTCTGTTAAACACAAAAGCTGTTTGGGCTTTTTCTGACGGCTCAAGGGCCAGAAACGTTCCCCTGAACCACCAGCCATAATGGTGGCCATAATTTTTAGTGACATGTTTCCCACTCCTTTAAAAAAAATATATTTGACATTGACAACAAACTTAACATGGAAATTAGTTTTGTCAATTATACATTTTGTAATTAAGTTAGTGTAAATAAATGAACTAACTTTAATCTCATGTCCTATTGTTTATAAAACTAACATTTTTGTTTAGTAGTTATTCAGATATTTTTTAGTAAACTAAATTAAAAATTTAGTGTATCCGTTCACACATTACAATAGCAGATAGAATTCAGCAAAA
>CAZXSQ010000121.1:0-14331 GCA_964643335.1 uncultured bacterium | reverse complement strand
ATCAGAACGTTCATAAATGGCCCTTTGCCGAACTGCTAACCCAATGTTTTATGAACTATCGTAATTGCTGCATTTTTTATATTAAACATTCGGGCTATGGTTCGAATATGCATATTAAGATTATTCAAGATGTAAAAAAAGCCAATCACTTGGCTTATAAATCTATGCCTGCCCCGTCTCCAAAGCATTTTACGATTGTTCCTAAAAAAAAGAAAAACGAAATCCAAATCAATGGTATTGATTCTAAACCTGAATTATTAAAAGGCGAACTATCTCAAGCAGAAGAAGATAGCACAGGAGACCTATCCTTTGTCAATTCGGTTATGGAATCTCCATATATTCCCGAAAAAGCGAAACCCTTGTTGGGCAAGGCCTGGCAAAAATTGCAGCGAGTGAAAATGTCAGACCAAGATAAAGAGATCGTCGAATCTTGTTTATACCGATTGAAAGATGAGTTGGAAAAAGATTCACCGGATTCCGATTCCATTA
Source organism: uncultured bacterium (assembly GCA_964643335.1). Taxonomy (GTDB): domain Bacteria; phylum Hinthialibacterota; class Hinthialibacteria; order Hinthialibacterales; family Hinthialibacteraceae; genus CAZXSQ01. The sequence goes on along the minus strand of CAZXSQ010000121.1, from coordinate 13,842 downwards.
AAGCCATCATGAAAGAAATTGCCAAAAACGCGGCTCCCATTGCATCGGTCTTGTTGAAATTACTTTCATACCGTTGATCACCTCGCTCCTTGAAAATTTTGGCGCTACAATCTTCACAATTTACAGTCTCAGAGATAAATGAAACAGGATTCGCTTCTTCGTTCAACGACACTTTTTAGCCTGGCCACACTGGCCAGCCGTTTTTTGGGATTAGCAAGAGACTCATGTATTGCAGCCTTTATACCCATCGCCTGGCAAGATATTTTTTGGGCCGGTATCAAAATACCCAGTACCTTTAGACAATTATTCGCCGAAGGTGCTCTCTCGGCAGCGTTTATTCCGCTTTTAACACGGGTGCGTGAAAGAGAGGGCGAAGCCAATACTCGACAGGTCGGCTTGGCTGTTTTATATTTGCTGATCTTTTCCGTGCTTGGTGTAATTTTGCTGTCGATTTTCTTCGCTCCATGGTTTGTTCCCTGGATTCTCGATTTCCCTCCCGATCAAGTTTTTCTACCCGTACCTGGCTTCTCCCCCGCTCAACTGGTTATACCGGTTAGTTTAGATATCAGCTGGCGTGTTTTTGCCGGTGTTCAAGTAACTCAGATTATGTTTCCTTTTCTGTTGTTTATTGCTTTGTCCGCCTGGGCTATGGGGGTTTTGAATACCTATCGGTATTTTTTTATGCCCGCGTTGGCTTCCGCTTTTTTTAATTTGAGTTTGATTGCCGGTTGCTTGATCGGGCCTTTTTATTTTGGTGGGATGAAATTGATGTGGTTTATGGGAGGAGCTGTTATATTTGGTGGATTTTTACAGTTTTTTGTACAAATTCCTCATACATGGAAAATCAGGTTCTTTCCACCGCACTGGGTTTCACCTTTTCATCCCAAGATCAAAGATTTTCTTCGGTTGCTGGCTCCCAGTGCTTTCGGCTTGGCGATTTATCAAATCAATGCATTGATCACTCAGACGTATTTTGCTTCAAAATATGGAGAAGGCGGGATATCGACGATGCAATATGCTTTCCGTCTCATCCAATTTCCATTGGGAGTGATTGGCGTCGCCTTGGCGACTGCATCTTTTCCACGCATTGCCCAGCAAATTGAACAAAAGAAGCGTGACGAGGCCACTCAGACACTGATCCAAGTAACTAAGTACCTTTTGCTCTTGATGATTCCGGCGGCCATAGGTTTGATCGTTTTGGGCAAAGACATTGTGGGAGCCATTTATGATCGCCGGGAATTTCATGAGAATGAATTGTTGGTTCCGACTTATGCCGTTCTTGTGGCTTATTGTTTCGGTCTTTTTTCATTCGCTTTTTTGAAGGTGCTGGTAAGGACTTTTCAGGCGCATCATGATTTTGCCACCCCGGTTAAAATCGGTGCCTTGAGTGTTTTGCTCAATATCGTGCTTTGTGCGGTGTTTGTACGCTCTCTCCCACTGTGGTCATTAGGGCTGGCTTCAGCTATCGCTAGCACTGTTCATAGTCTTTTTTTATTGATACTTTTAAAAAGAAAAATGGATTTTTTTCATTTCTCCCCACTTTTGCATTTTGCCTGGCGAGTAATGTTGGCATCTGCGGGTATGGCGGGGGGGTGTATCGCTTTTTTGATGTTTAGCCCTATCGAAGGGGGAACATTGCTCACCTATGCATTTCGTGTATGTGCCGGGATGTTGATCGGTCTTTTTGTCTATGGCGGTTTGGGGTGGTTTTTGTTCCCACAAGAAATAAAAGCAGTGTTGAAACTGAAATGAATCCCTTTTTTATTAATCATACCAGAATCCTGTATATTCGATGGAGTGAAAACCTTTGGTGAATTACAAAAATTATGGCAAACTCAATGAACGAAACGAATCCGGAAATATCTGTCGTACTGCCAGTATTCAATGAAGTGGAAAATATTAAGCCGCTTCACGATTCACTGACCCGAGTGCTGAATCAATTAGGCAGAAGATATGAAATCCTCTATTGCGACGACGGGAGTACGGATGGTTCAAAAAATCTGCTTCGGGAATTATCTTCTCATAATCCCAAGGTGAAAGTGCTCGTATTGCGCCGGAATTTCGGTCAAACGGCGGCCATTAGTGCAGGGGTAGATCATGCTCGCGGTGATATCATTGTGCTAATGGATGCGGATAACCAGAATGACCCTGGTGATATCCCTAAACTTCTCGCCCATCTGGATAAAGGGCATGATATCGTCAGTGGCTGGCGAAGGAAGAGGAAGGATCCTTTCTTCTCCAAGGTACTGCCTTCAAAAATCGCAAATTGGCTTATTTCCTGGATTTCCGGTGTCAAACTCCATGATCACGGCTGCACCTTGAAAGCTTACCGGAGAAACATATTGAGCGGGATATCGCTTTATGGTGAAATGCATCGCTTTATTTCCATTTATGGCCATTGGATAGGTGCCAAAGTGGGTGAGGTAGAAGTGAATCATCATCCCCGGCGGGCCGGTCGTTCAAAGTATTCTCTTACCAAAACCTTCAAGGTCGTGTTGGATTTACCTGTGTTGATTCTTTTGGGGAGTTATCTGACCCGGCCAATTCATTTCTTTGGTTCAATCGGCATGATATTCAATTTCGCCGGGCTGGTTTGCGCCGCCCTGGTTTTGTATGAAAAACTGACCGAAGTGGGGGCCAAGGCGCATCGCAATCCACTTTTGTTATTGGCTGTTTTTTTCGCTTTAATCGGCATCCAAATCATCATGATCGGATTGCTTGCGGAATTACTCACCCGCGTTTACCACGAAAGTCAGGATAAAAAAACGTATTCCGTTCTTGAAACCATGAATATTCCCGATAATTAGATATCAATTTCTTTTTCCATATCCAATTTTTTTGCGGTCGAACTAATTTTATCACTGAAACGTTCATACTCGCGCGATCGCACAATCTCAGCGGCTTTGCGCAGCAATTCTTGGGCTTTTTGTTTCTGCTGATTCAATCGATAGGCCTCCGTCAAGTCAAGCATGGTTACGATGGAATTTTTATCGAGAGAAAGGGATTTTTCAAAATGTTGTACCGCTTTTTCGTAATTTTCTAGATGTTCCAAATAAGTCTTTCCTATGGCGTGATAAGTACGAGGTATCTGCATTTTTTCTTCCGAGGTCAGTTTTTGGGATTCTTTTATTTGAACAACACGCTTTAAATACTCCAATCCTTTTTCGTATTTATCACGTTTTTTGATATATAAATTACCAAGATGGTGAAGAACAAAGATATTGTTCGAGTTTTCTTTCAGCATCTCATGTAATATTTTTTCTGCTTTATCAAGGTCTCCACCTAGCCAACCGGGGATATCCCGCATCAAGATGGCATAGCCTATCCTGGCCCGTTCACTGAGCGGATCAATTTCAATTGCCTTGTAATATAAATCCCGCACTGTTTTTGCAATAGGCATCAAGGCGATTTTCGAGGTGCCCTGCATAGCTTGTTCCGCCATGACGTAAGACATACTTTGCGCCAGCCAGCAAATATATTCTACATTTTCAGGTTCTTGATCAACACATTTACGGAATAATATTTCTGCTGCGGAAAAACGTTGATCCAAATAATACTCTTTTCCCTGTTGAAATAATTCTTTCGGTTGAAGCTCTCCGGATTGGGAGGATTCGGCATAGGCATTGTATGAGGGTAAAAAAGCACTCAAAATAAAGAATGAAATAAAAACCAAAGCAATACAGTAATATCTTTTATTCATACACGGCTCCTTTAACGATTTGAGATTCATGAACAATTAGTGTACCATGCAACTGGAAATAAATGAATAGATTAATTACACTGAAATGAAGTCAAACAGGTAAATCCTTTATGAAAATATGCGATATTGTTCAATTCTACAGCCCTCTCGGCGGGGGGGTGAAACGGTATTTGGAAGATAAAATCGATTATTTCGCTCAACAGAGCGGCTGTAATCATATGGTTATCATTCCATCGGAAAAAGATGCGGTTTATTCCGAGGGGCATACCACTTTTTATGAAATAAAATCATTTCCTCTTATTGGATCGCTTAGTTATAGAATGTTGTTGAACCGCAAGCGTATTCTCTCCATTATCGAACGGGAAAGGCCGGATATCCTCGAGGTCGGAGACCCATATCGTTCGGCCTGGATTGCCCTGGAAGCGGCAAAGCGTTACAACATCCCGGTCGTCGCTTTTTATCATTCGGATTTTCCGCGTGCGCTGGGGAGAACGATCAGCCGCTTTTGCGGAAAAAGCATTGAAAACATATTATCGGGCTGGATCAATAATTATGTCTCGGATTTATACAATCGCATGAATGCCACTGTGGTGGCCAGCCGGCGAATGGAGAATGTACTTAATAGGTGTGGAATTGAGCGTGTTGTTCGTATTCCGCTCGGAACGAATGTTCAAGTCTTTCAACCCAATCCGGAGGCCAATCAAGTCCGTAAAGAATTGGACCTCAAATCTGAAGATACATTACTGCTTTTTGTAGGACGCCTGGCGCGTGAAAAAAATATCCATGCATTGATTCATATGATGGATCAGTTGCCTGTTACAAATAATAAAGGTAAAAAATACCACCTTCTTCTGGTCGGCGACGGAGAACTACGTGCCAAAACACAGAAATGGGTGAAAACACGTTCCGATGTCACTCTATATCAATATTGCAAACTTACCGAACATCTAACCGCTTATTATACAGCTGCTGATGTTTTCATTCATGCGGGATGCTATGAAACGTTTGGAATTACATCGTTGGAAGCCCAAGCGTGTGGTACAAGAGTTCTCGCAGTTCAAGGAGGGGGATTAGACGACTCAGTTGAGGGAGAGTCCCCGTTAATCATGGCCAAATCTCCCGACCCCTTTAATCTGGCTGATGGAATCCGGCGTATTGAAAATTTGAAAACGTCGCAAACTCCTGAACAGCGCAGACAGCGTATTGTCGAGAATTTCTCGATTCAATTGACTCTGGAACGCTTGACGAAGTTGTATGAGTATATTTTAAAAGGCCATCCAGTAGAAGATTTTTTTGTGAGTTCGAATCAAGAAAACCAAAATGAGTTACACTATCAGGCCATTCTCACCGGCTGACCGGGAAGCTGTTCGAAATATTTGCTGCGAAACAGGCTTTTCCGGTGATCCTGTTGACCCTCTTTTTTGTGACAGAGATGTGTTTGCCGACTTTCTCACTCGCTATTACACTGATTGGGAACCGGAAAGTGCCTTGGTCGTTGAACACGAGGGTAAAATTATCGGTTATCTAATCGGCTGTTTACGCTTCCGGTATAATGCTATCGTGCAACCATTCATTCTCATGACGATAGTCGCTCCAAAAGTTTTCTGGCGATTAATCAGTGGGCATTATGACAAACAAAGCAGCACTTTTTTGAAATGGTGCTGCTTTCAAGGAAGTAAGGAAACGCCATCAAAACCCAAAAAAGCCGGGCATTTTCATTTTAATCTGCTCCCAGAACATCGGAACAGCGGTCAAGGACGAAGGTTGATGCTGAAATTTTGTGATATGGCCCGAAATAAAGGAATACCGCGCGTATATGGTCAGATCCAAACAAGAGACGACCGGCGCACCGAACGAGCGTTCAATCGGCATGGTTTTTTTATTTTTGATCGTAAAGAAATAAGTAAATTCCGTGATTTCCACAATAAAAAAATATATGTTTCCACTGTTGTGAAAGAGATCGATTTTTATGAAAATCAAATAAATCAATGAACGACAAAAAATTCCTAGTCATCTCATTCCATGATTTAATCCCTTTTTCCCAAGAAATCTGTGAAACATGCTTATCCGATCTAAAAAAACACGGCATCAACATGGCAACACTGCTTGTGGTTCCTGATTGGCATAATAGAGCAAAATTAGATCAATATAGTGATTTTTGTAATTGGCTGCAGCAACTGATCGATGAGGGATTTGAAATTTGCTTGCATGGATACTCCCATCAAACCGAAAAAGTAACAGGAGGACTCGTTTCACAGGGAATAGGAAGAGTTTATACTGCTAAAGAGGGAGAATTCTATCAACTTGATTATGATCAAGCCAGAGGGCGTATTCAAGATGGCTTGGAGTTATTCAAATCTCTACATATTCCGGTGAACGGTTTTATCGCTCCCGCCTGGCTTTTAAGTAATCAAGCGCGTCAAGCGGCCATGGATTGCGGCCTGCATTATACAACTTATCTGCAACATGTCGATTTTTTGCAAAATCACACTAGAGTTTATGCGCCCACGCTGGTTTTTAGCGTGCGCAGTTTGTGGCGGAGAATGGCATCGCTGTTATGGGTCAGATTTTGGTATGGGATGAATCGGAACAAAAAAATATTGCGTTTGGCGATTCATCCGGATGATTTCACTTATCCCTTTATACGTAAAACTATTTTATCTATCATCAAAAATGCCTTAAAAAAGCGTACTGCAGTTTCTTATGCCTATCTTGCCGAGAACCGGACTTCCCTATAATACATGTTGGAATTTTTTAATCCGGTTAGTGGATAAATAAGGAATGGAATTCTCACACACAATACACATTTTGAATAGAAAAATAGCGTAGAATAATAGATTTATCCTTTGAGCAGATGAAGAAACCACCCAAATTAACTCAAAAAACACTTTTACGATATGCCATTCAAGGGGTGGTCTTGGGGGTTTTGGCAACAACCGCTGTGGTGTTCTTTACAACTGAGGCGGATACCATTGAACAATTACGGAATTTCCGCTGGCAACTTGGCATTCTTCTCTTTTTCATTGTGTTTATCGCGTGGATCTGCAATGGCTTCCGAGTTATGATCCTCTCGCGCTCATTGGGATATCCTCTCCAATACAAGCAAAGTATCGCTGTTTCACTGTCTTCCGAATTTGGAATTGCTGCAACCCCTGCCGGCATGGGCGGGGCTGTAATACGTCTCGCTTTGCTCCGGCGTGCCGGTATTCCGCTGGCACATGGTACTTCAATGCTGGCGACAGATGTTACATTGGATATTATGTTTTTTTTAATGTTGTTTCCCTTTGCAGTTTATTCCATCATACAGAATCCAAAAATTCTTGCACTTTTTACCAATATAGATTTACGTGATTGGCAAATGATTCTCCTGATTTTGCTAGGAATTGTAGTTGTCATTTCTTTCATCGTTAGATTTCATTTTCTACAGAAATTTTACAAACGAATAATCCAATGGACTTTGCTGGGCAGATACCGGATTCCGGCAAGAATGCGATTGTTGAATTGGAAAATCAAGGGAGGATGGCGTCAGACGAAAGAAGGAGTACAACATTTGTTTGGGATGAGAAAAAGCGCTGTGTTATTAACCTTTCTTATGGCCAGCATTCAATGGACCTGCCGTTATAGCATATTACCCATTACCTTATATGCACTTTCCATACCGAATGATCCGATTTTGCTCTTCATGCTGCAAGGGATATTGTTCATGGCTTCATTGTTATTTGTCTTGCCGGGTGGCGGTGGTGGTGTGGAATTATCAACGGCTTTAATTCTCCAACTGATCATTCCTCATGCCGTGATTGGAATCGTTATTTTGATATGGCGGCTGTTTACTTATCATTTATATTTATTGGGCGGAGGAATTACTTTTTTTATTACTGGTTCCCGCTTAAATACGTTATTCCCGCAAAAGCCCCCAGCCTATGAAGAGGAAGAGATCACTTTTGATGAAAACAATGAACATTCAGATTAGCTGCAGTTCGCGTACTGCCTCTACGGTTTTTCTCTGTTCCAGCGGTTATATCCATCCATGGTTAAAACAAGCGTCCCCGCTTGGGTGTGCACTCGTGGGTAAAACAAGCGTCCTCACTTGTGCCGTTATTCAACGAACAAAGCAGGCGGGGACGCCTGCTTTACCCTCTTACTATGCAGGCGGGGACGATTGCTCTACCATTTGGCTCAAATGTAAACACTTTTTTTTAGGGGGAAAAGTATAGTTAGGCTTGAAGATGATGCCAAAAAAGGTTAGCTTTTAAAGCTCATATAATGTGTTTCGAGAGGCGATTTTTAATATAATAGTATTCTTTGCCAAAAAATACAGTGTTTGTGAAATCTTAATAAAAGGAGATAAAAAACAATGGCACAACGATGTTTTCATTCCAGTATTGAAGGAGCACAGCACGGTCCAAAAGGGCTGGCTGGATTTTTGGATTTTGCGAAAAATTCAGGAGCTGAAGGAGCGCAGCCCTCGAACTTCATGCTTGAGAGCGGTGGTGGATTCAAAAGCGCACAGGAAATCAAGCAGGCATTTGACTCCAGGGGATTGAAATTTGACGGTGTATCTGCTCATTGTCCCTTCTGGGTACATACTACAGCCTGGACAGGCAGTAAAACCATTCGGCCGTTTATTCCCAGTGATGTGGCCCAAAAAAGTCTGCAAGAAATTGAGCAATGGGCCGAAGATTATATCCTGCGGCTTATGGATCTCTTAGTTGAATTAAATATTAAAATCCTCCCCATGTTTTGGGGCACAGCGTTTGGCCTGGAACTCGCTGCCGGCTATCCTTGGGGATTTTTCGCCGGACCGGATTATGATCTGGTCAAAGAAGGACAGGAACGTTTTGTAAACAAAACCGCCAAAATCCGTGAAAAAGCCAATTCTCTCGGCATCTATATTGCCCACGAAATTCACCCGGGAACCGCTGCCATGTGCGCCGATGATTTCAATATGCTGGTCGATATTTGTGACGGTGACAAATGCCTCACGGTCAATGTGGATCCCTCCCACTGTTGGGAAGGTGAAGATTGGGAAACCCGGTTTTTGAAAGTCGCCGACCGCTGTTATGGCTGCCATGTGAAGAACCATGTCAGCCGGCCTGGATTTCCTCTTCGATCCATGGATGGAAACTGGCAAAACCGAGCCATGCAGTTTACCGATATTCCTACTGGAGATATCAACATGATGCGGTTTACCGAACTGATGATTCATGTTGGTTACCCAACCAAATATTGTTCAATTATGGGGACTGAAACCGCTCCCTTGGTCGTCGAAGCCGAAAGTGCTTATCGCGATGCGGATGCAACCAGCGCCAATGGGATTCAATATGTGCGTGATAACCTTTGCTTCCCAATTGCGACGGCTTCTTTCGAAGATGCCATGGGTGCAGATAAATAAAATCAAAACAAATTCAATGTATAGATGGGGCACGGCATACCGTGCCCCTGGTATTTGTAGGATATGTCTTCAGCCAAAATAAAAAAAGTACATAAACGCCGCTCGACGCAACAACGCTGCCCATCACCTTGTTCTCGTGTGCCTGTGAAAACCCATTTGCCGCCTCGAAAAGCAATCCCTTCATTTTGGAATGCCGATTCCCAAAACACCATTTTTATGCATTTAGGAGAAAATCCCTATCCGCCTACCAATCATGTACTGAATGCCATCACCCAAGCCGCTCGACACGCCAACCGGTATCCCGATACGAACTGCAATACATTACGTGAAAAAATCGCCGATTATGTTGGGTCGGGCATTCAGCCTAAGAATATTATTGTCGGGAATGGTTCCGACGAGCTAATTGATCTTGCCGTAACCACCTTTTTATCTTCAGGAAAAGGTTTAGCTACCTTTGAACCGTCTTTTTTTGTTTATGCTTTCGCGGCCAGGCGGCATGGATTCCCAGTCATCTCTTTTCAACGGAATTCCGATTTTTTACTTCCTGATTTATCAATATGGCGTGAACAATGTAAACAAGAAGATTTAGATAAAATCGCTCTTACCTTTATCGCTAATCCAAATAACCCCACCGGGACGATATCCTTACGTGATACATTGATCGAATACATTGAAAACCTGCCCTGCATTGTTGTGGTGGATGAGTGTTATTTCGAATTTTATGGAGAATCGTTGGTTGATCTTATCCAGGATTATCAACATCTGGTTATTTTCCGCAGCCTTTCAAAAAGTTTCGGACTCTCAGGATTACGGCTGGGGTATGCGGTTGCTCACGAAAACCTGATCGATGCGATGTCACGCCATGCGTTGACTTTTCCGGTCAACGTTATCGCTCAGGCTGCCGGTTTGGCTGTGCTGGAAGATCGTTCGGTCTATTTCAAAAGAATCGAAGAATTGAAAAACCAGCGTGATTTCCTGCAGGCTGAGCTGGAGAAAATGGGCTTTGAAGTGGTTCACTCTCATACAAACTTTCTGCTTGCAATCGCTCCCAAACTTCCTGCTGAAATGAACCTGAGCAAAAAACTCGCTGAAAACGGTGTCTTTGTTTCCGATCAAACCGCCGCTGTCAATCGGGGGAATCAGGCTATCCGAATTGGCGTGGGATTACCCGATGAAAATAGTAAACTTTTAAATATACTCCGCAAATCAGTCCTCGAACATAACCATACCAAATAACAGTAACAGTTCGGTATTTTAATTTATTTTTTGAAGACACCTCTTGACTGATAAGGGGTTTTCATTTTTATTATAAGTAATACAATTTTTAAAATCGTATGAAAAGATGAGGAGAATCAAATGAAGCATTTTATATTGTGTTTGGTAAAACCATTTATCTTAATCATACTACTTGCCGGTATGGTGCAAGCTCAGGAGATCACACCTATCGGGGATATCAATGCTGTAGACGAAGATGGAAACGCCATATTTGAAGGACTTCAAACAACCAATCAATATACGATTGAAGGGGTCACCTTAAATGATCCTGGAATTTTCTGGGGGGGCGAAGGTGAGCGAAGAGATTTCATACTTTTTGTGCAGGATGATACTGGTGGTATACAGGTGTACTCGGGTGGATGGTATGGCGGTGGCGTTCCAAATTATCCAAATGTGAATATTCAAGCGGGGGATAGAGTTCGTGTCACAGGTTTAGTTGGTTCGTTTGGCGGAAAAACCAACATCAATGAACGCCATAATCCCGACCAGAAGTTCGAAATTGAAAATCTGGGCTTTGTGGGAGAACCGGAACCCATGGTGATTACCAATTTCGAAGCCGCCCAGGTATTCGATCCAACCCGTCAAACTGGCGGAGAGTATTATCAGGGGCGATTGGTTGAATTAAGGAATGCTGAAATAATTGAAGGAACCTGGGAAAACGGCGGCATGTTGACTGTTGCCGATCCGGCAGGTGGAACCATACAGGTGGAATTACGCTACTCAACCCAAATTGGCGACCATCCCCAACCGGAGGGAAAGTTAAACATTATTGGCATATTTGATCAGGAGGATACTGAACCGCCACATACGGAAGTATATTTAGTTTGGCCGAGATCGATTGACGATTTTCAACAAGCGAGTTCAGTTTATGATTGGAACTGTTATAAGTAATAAATCTTTCACTCTTATTGAATTGTTGGTCGTTGTAGCCGTTGTCGGTATACTAGCCGCTATCGCTGTGCCTAATTTCCTTCAGGCGCAGGTACGCAGCAAGATTGCAGCAGCTAAATCACAGATCATGGCCTGTGTCAATGCTTTGGAAGCATACCGAATCGATAACAATGATATACCGCCCACGCGGTATTACTGCCTGGCGATGGGTGAAGAGGGGGCAAAAAAATATTTTGAACTTCCATTTGAATTAACAACCCCGGTTGCTTATTTGTCTAGCAGGCCGCTCGATCCTTTTTATACCTTTCCCGGCGCATCACAGGAAAGTCCGGGACAAACCATTAAATACCGCAGACCAGGATTCGGCTACTTTAATGAAATGCCCACTGAAGAGGGGATATGGGTACCGAAATCTTTTCCCGAAGACGATGGGGATTACATTTTTTATAACAATGCCTCCAAAGAACATCCGGCGTCACAATCTCCGGTGGAATATGGATTTTGGAGCATTGGCCCGGTTCCAAAGGAAGAAATTTCCATGAATATGTATGAACCTGTGCCTTCCCATACCTGGTACAGTCCCACGAATGGGGTAATCAGCATGGGAATCATAGTCCGTTTGAGTACAGGCCATACTGCTCCATAAGAAAGGAAAATATAATGAAAAAAATTATAGGATTATTTGCAGTGATAGCGGTTGGAGTACTACCGTTAACCATTACGGCTCATCAAGGTCATCATATGCATTCCGAAGTGGAATACCGCCCCCGAACATTAGAGGAACTTACCCGATTCCATGGCCATCTTGGCCCCTATGCGGTTTTAGGCAATCGGATAGGCGAACATGCGATTACGGTTCATGAAATCCCTCCATATTTCGGACTAACCGTGAAAGTAGAGTGTCCCGATAGCCCACCCCATTCCTGTCTGATCGATGGTTTGCAGATATCGACCGGAGCGACCATGGGAAAACGGAACATTGAACATACCCCCTCCGAATCCATTCAAGTTACAATTATTGAAGATCTAACGGGGAAAAAAGTTATCTACACGTTGAAATCTTCTACCAAGAAACAACTGAAGAAATGGTGGGAGAAAGATGAGCCATCTGTTGAAGAACGGGGGAAAATCATATTTCATTCAAAAGCGGAGGAGCTGTTTGATATAAAATTGATCGAAGATCGTTGAAAAATTTAATCCAAGCAATTTGTCAGGGCGGTTTATGAGAAAAATGCCAGTGAAGTGCTCCCTTACCATAAAAAATGACCTACAGGCGTGGGGTTAGCTCTGGTAGAACGGATGAGTTCATCGCTATGGCGTGAGCCGGTTCAGTAGTTGCCGGACGTGCTCATAAAATTCGCGTCTTAAATAGAGAGTGCTGCCGTCAAAAAGCTGGTCGAGGAGAGTATAGAGTTCATTTTTAGTGAGTTGTTGTGTTTTGAATGCACGGATCAGAACACCGACGCTGCCGGTTACAAAATACCCTTGGGCTTCTAAACCTTTCCGCAGTTCCAGGTCATCGGTTAACACTACAACTGGAGTGTACTTGGCAGCGAGAGCAGCAACGCTCGTATCAGTGGGCTGTACCTTAAAACCCGCGAGTGCCTTTTGCTGGGCTACAATTTCGTGCGGTTCAACTTCTACAACAATAAGCTGGTTGGTAAGCAAGCTCATGATGTGATCACATACCTCATATTGTGTAAGCTCTGCTTCTACCTGCGAAGAGATGATTACACTGGGAAAGAGAGTAAATAAGTGGGTGTGGCCAATTTCAGTAAGGTGCAACAAGGGGCCGGTGTCTGAAACGGCAATCTTACTCACCGGAAAGTCCCCACTTTACATCATGGGAAACCGCTTCGCGGGCGTAATCAAGTTCATGAACGAGTTCCTTACCAAGCCGGGCCACGGCTTCTTCGTGAGTGATTTTTTCTTCCAAATAGGCGGAAGTAATTTGCTTTCGGTAAATGTCGGCCAATCCTTCTTCGAGCGCTTCGGCAATTACTTCAGCTTCCCGCCGGCCGGTTGCCCGTACCAAATACTCCAATTTCTCATGGAGAGACTGCTGTTCAGGCATTTTTTTTCTCCTCCCATTGTCAACGCGCGTTTTCATCCTTCACGAAACTCCCGTAGTTCTTGCAGAATTTCTTCATGGCTACGCGGCGGGCTACCCAGGCGATCCACTGCGTCTAAGGCTTTCCATAGTTCCGGCCAATTCGTTTCGTTGCAGGACTCGTCTGCTTTTTCATTGGTAACAATATCAAGTTCTTCCAAACCGTGTAACTGATCAGGATCTTTCACTTTTAAAGCGCCGTCCTTATCAACTACTACTCGGACAATCATCGGAACAATTCTCCATTCCTGTTTGCGAATAACCATAGTGCACTTCCCTACTGGGATACACGCTTCAGTATACCCCAACGGTAAAAAGCGTCAAATTTGGCTGAAAGTATCGGCTCTTCAAAAAAGCCACTTACAGGTAGTGAATGGCGGTTGCTAAGACAACTTTAGGATATGCTATAGAAAGAACCTTCTTAAACAAAGGAGTACAAGCATATTTGAAGCATGTTGATGAACATGATGTAAA
>CAZXSQ010000120.1:292-14466 GCA_964643335.1 uncultured bacterium | reverse complement strand
TCGCAAGTGATTTGGGGAACAAAATCAATGGAATGTAAGCTGTGAACGGGTACCAAAATTTTTTTGCAGGTGAACTTTATGATACAAAGTACTTTTTATAGCGCAGAATTCGATCCCTTTCATGTGGCTATTGTTATGGATGGAAACGGGCGCTGGGCAACCAACCAAGGTCTGCCACGAGCCGCCGGGCATACGGAAGGTTCCAAAGCAGTTAGGCGTACGGTTGAAAAAGCGGTTGAACTTGATGTTACAACATTGACTCTCTATGCCTTTTCTTCGGATAACTGGAAGAGACCTGAATATGAAGTGGATACTTTGATGAATCTCTTTCAGGACTATCTGCAAAATGAAAGGGAGCGCTGTTTATCCAATGGGATCAAGCTCAGTGTGATCGGCAGGCGTGACCGGCTTTCTTTTCCGTTACAAACTGCGATTAAAACTGCCGAATCTGATACGTTTCACGGCGAAAAAATGCATTTGCGTATTGCCATCGATTACTCGGCCAGAGATTCAATCTTGTTTGCGGCATCCCGCTTGGATTCCAAAAACTGTTCGCGTGAAATGTTCTCCTATTTATTGAATGAAGTGAATCATTCCGGACAACCCGATTCCGATGTTGATTTGCTTATTCGCACGGGCGGTGAAAAACGGTTGAGCGACTTTCTTCTGTGGGAAAGTGCATACGCGGAATTGTGTTTCATTGACAAAATGTGGCCTGATTTCAGCGGGGATGATCTGGAAATCGCCATCAATGAATATAAAAGGCGGGAAAGGCGGTTTGGGGCGTTGCCCGCTGGCTTTCTTCTTGCGCTCCTTTGGGGGTTTTGGTTTATTACATAAAACAGTAAGTACGCAATTACCGGGGGGAGCAAAAATAATCCTGTGCGTAAGTAGAAACTTGCCGAAAAACCATTTAAAATCATTTGATTGATTTTAACGTTGGATCATTCAAATTTAATTAAGTGATGAGGACTTATTATGAGTGGCAAGTTTCAGCAAAACAGACGGACTTTTTGAAGGAGGCAAGTGCTTCGGCGTTGTGGATGGGATTAGGTTCGGCTGTTCTTTCGATCGTTCCAAAATGTGTTTTAGGGAAAAATCCTCCTATAGTCTATGCCGGCAGTTCCTCTGCATTTTACCGGAGCGATGACGGGGGGAATCATTGGGAGAGATTCTGCAAATCTCATGGGTGGCAATGGGGACCGCCAGGAGTGCGGGCGGGCTTTCCGATCAGTGCCGTGGTCGATCCGGATAATCCGATGGTTGTGTTTGCGAATAATTACAATGGCGGTAACTTTAAATCAACCGATGGAGGCGAAATTTGGGTCAATGCCAGTGAGGGATATACCGGTGCGGATCTATTCAATGTGGTTACCGATAAAGCCCATCCATCGACGGTCTATGCGATTGGACGCAGTGGTCCTTTTCGCAGTTATGACTGTGGTAATAATTGGGCGGGCATCGCGTTTTCGCCAGCTGTTCAGCCGGAATGGATTGAAGTGGCGATCCATCCCAATATACCACAGGAAATACTGGTTGCTGACGAGTTTGGCGGGCAAATTTTTAAAAGCACCAGCGGAGGAAATCAATGGAAATTGGTTTTCAAACATCCACAAGTTAATGAAGGAGGGGCACAAGAGTCTCGCCATGGTTTTAAAGCAATTGCGTATGCTCCATCGAATCCGAATACCGTTTATGCAGGAATGCGAAAAGGCCGGCGCAGCATTGATGGTGATTTCCCGGCTCGCCCCAGTTACGGGATGTATAAATCCACCGACGGCGGTGAAACCTGGACAGAAATCAATAACGGTCTCGAAACTTCCCTTATCAATATAAATAGCATTGCGATTCATCCAAGTAATCCCAACATTGTTTACACAGGAACATGGAGAGACGGAATTTTCAAAACCACGAACGGTGGTCAAAACTGGGAAGCCGCAAATGTTGGAATAATCTCAATGGATGTGCGTTCTCTTGCCATCGATTCCAACAATCCCAATATTGTCTATGCAGGAACAGGTCAAGGTGGGGGTATTTTCAAATCGGCAAATGGAGGGGAATCGTGGAGTGAGATCAATAATGGGATCGATATCGTTTGTCCTTCCTATTTATTACCTATAGGCCGATCAAAGGAAATGATTTCACTTGATCCGCCGCCGATCAAGTTAGCGGGTCAGGATTATTACTCGGTTCCGTGGACATCGGTGTATGATATCGTCATCGATCCAACCGACTCTCAAATCCTCTATGCCGCTGATTTTCAAAGTGGTGTTTATTTGTCCACCAATGGGGGATGCAGTTGGGTTCCTATCAACGAAGGCTTGTCTATGCGGGCGGTACGGGCGTTTGATATTTCCGATGACGGGAATGTTCTCTATGCAGCGACCAGTGGGGAAGGGGTGTTTCGGTTGGTAAAAGAAGGAGCCGATTTAACGCCTACCATCCCAGTATCTACTCCCACACTTACGAATACATCCACTCAAACTCCTGTTTCAGTTTCTACAAATACTCCAGTTCCATCCTGCACTTTTACTCCGACGCCGACATTACCCCCAACAACAACGCCGGTTCCTTCACCAACTCTTCCTCCTTTTCCAGAAAACAGAGTCTTTATCTTTGATGATATCAGCCATACGTCAGCCGATTTGACGGGGCAAACTGATTTCGATAGCATTGATGCGCGCAACATTACCATTGCGTGGATGAATAGGTCGAGTGCCGCCACCGATTGGCACATTTATGTGCGGCGCGGGATCGGTGGAATGAAATTCCTTGGCCGTACCGTGAGCGGAACTGCATCCAGTTTCGATTGGAATGCGGCAAACACTAACCTCGCTGGTGAATTCGCCAATGGACCTGATTTCAACTCCGCTTATACCTTCCGTGTGGTACGAATTGATGATGAACGTGGCTCCGATGATTATTTCGATATGTCTATGCCGGTTGGATTCAATCTCGAAGGCGGGAATCCGGTTTCGCTTGCCCAGCCGGAGCTCCCCAATTTGAATCCCGGCCAGGTTGCCATTTATGATGACATACTCGGTGGAAACGATCTGGCACCGATGGGTACGACCGGGTCGGATACGGACAACTCGAGTTCGCGAGCCATTCAGATTGCCTGGAATTTCGGACGGGACGCCTCGGAGGTGAACGAGTATCACATATTGGTGAGTGTGGACGGGGCGAGTCCAACATACCTTGGTCAGACCTATACAAGCGGCCTTAATTATTTCTGGTGGACGCCTAATCGTTCGTTTCGAACTCACCCGGATTTTGCGGATGGTCCGCAGGATGGGCATACGTATCAATTTATAGTGGTGTTAAGTCCGTTATTGACCGGGGAGAGGGCAAATTTGAAATCGGGAACGTTAAATTATTATGTTGATGGGAATTAGTTGAATTGGTGGGTTTCGCTTGGGATTGTGGAGTATAGGTGAGTGATTTTTTGCCCGAATCTGTATGGCCAGGAGAAATACTTTTTTCATCCTGGCCAGTCCTGAATCTGACAATTTTAAATAAAACAGTTCATATTCCGGTGATCAAAAATAAATCATATACAATGATATTTGATGTATAATAATTTATTCTCTTGCTTTTTCCGGAGGTGGTTATGAAATCCTTGATTTATTGCATCACTTTTTTGATGTCTATATCGGTCACAAATGCCGTGACAGGACAAAATATCAATACTCCGGAAAATTTTCCCGATCCGAATTTTCGTGCGGCGGTGGAAGAATTTATGGGAGTGGAAGCCGGGGGAGCATTTACAGCCGCCCAAGCAGCGGCGAACACAGGCTGGTTCGATCAATGCAACGGTCAGAATATCGCGGATTTATCCGGTATCGGATTTTTTACCGGTATTGAAGGATTGGATTGCGGGGACAATCAGTTGACGGAATTGGATATTTCAAACAATACGGCGCTTAGTCATTTGATTTGTTCGAATAATCAGATCAGCCACTTGGATTTATCACATAATACAGCATTGACGACTCTTTATTGCTGGACAAATCAACTGGTCGAATTGGACGTATCCTCTTTAATTGTCCTTCAGAATCTTCTATGTGAAGAGAATCAATTACCGGTATTGGATGTTTCCCAGAATCCGGATTTGGTTTTACTCTATTGTGGAGATAACAACCTATCCACTATCGATATATCCAACAACACACAATTAGAAGTGTTTTATTGCAATGAAAGCCAACTTACAGAGATCGATCTATCCAATAATCCGGCGTTAACTGAAGTGGGATTGGATAACAATCAACTGTCGAATTTGGATATGACAAGCAATGCCGCACTGGAAATATTGTATTGCCGGGATAATTCCCTTACAGCACTGGATGTGAGCCGAAATATCAACTTAACTCAACTGTATTGCCCAAATAATCATTTGACACAACTTGATATTTCCAACCAGGCTCTGTTGACGTATTTACGATGCAGTGGAAATCAATTGACGAGTTTGGATTTATCGAATAGTCCAAATTTGACTCATTTGTATTGCCAGGATAATCAACTTTTCAGTCTAAATATTTCAAACAATCCGGCTCTCATCGAGTTGGAATGCGGCAACAATCAATTGTCAAATCTGAATGTAAGTAATAATACAGCATTAACTTTATTGAACTGCCGTGATATGCCGCTGCCGATTCTCGATCTGTCCCAAAACACAGCTTTGACTACACTCATATGCATTGATGATCAACTTATTGAACTTGACCTCTCGAACAATACAGCCTTAGAGCATCTCGACTGTTGGTCGAATCAATTGACCAGTTTGGATCTATCACACAATCCTGCATTGACCATTCTCAACTGTAATTACAATCAAATACAAACTCTAGACGTCTCACAGAATACCGAGTTGAGTTATTTGAACTGTTATAACAATCAATTGACAGACCTCTCAAATTTTGTTGCCAATGCAGGAATTACAGGTGATGACACCGTCGATATTCGTCAAAATGATCTGAGCTTTGACGACTGGCAGAATGTACTTACTCTCCGTAACCGTTTGAACGAACCAACTTATTACAGTTGGGGAGAAATCGAAAGCGGTTTTTCATATTCACCACAAAAGGGATTCGATCCTTACGATTTTTCCGATATAACGCCTACACCGACTTACACGTTTACACCTGAACCAACCAATACGCCTGCTCAGCCCGACGCTTCTCCGACTCCTACCCATACTCCCACACCAACTCAACTTCCGCCCACCTCAACACCGACTCCTCCCACTCAGCAACTCTATGTGTATGATGACAGCAGCGACTCGAGCGGTGATTTGAGTGGTCAGACGGATTATGATGCAGAAACCAACCGCAATATTTCTATTGTGTGGAATGCGCCGCAGTGGGATGCGGCGAACTGGCATGTGTATATTCGAAAAGGTTTAGGTGGTTCTAAGTATCTGGGGCAAACAGGCGATGGCGGTGTTTCTCGTTTGGATTGGTCTCCCCTCTCCTCCAATATCGCCGATGAATTCTCTGGAGGACCGGATTTCAATTCGTTCTATACATTCCGCGCCATCCGGATCGATGACGTCCTCGATGCATATGATTATATCGATATGACTGCACCAGTTGGTTACAATCTCGAAGGCGGGAATCCCGTTTCTATTTCCCAACCGGAAATGCCGAATTTGGATGAATCACAAGTTGTAATTTATGATGATATATTGGGAGGCGAAGACCTGGCACCGATGGGATCAACTGGGTTCGACGTAGATTACGCCGATTCCCGTGCCATTCAAATCGCCTGGAATTTTGATGTGGATGCATCAACAGCCAATGAATATCACGTGTTGGTCAAAGTGGATGATGGCGGGTATCAGCTTTTGGGGCAGACGTACAATGGAAACATAACCTATTTTTGGTGGACTAAGAATTTGTATTTTCGAACATTTGACACATTTATGGATGGACCTCAGGATGGGCACTCTTATCAATTCATGATCATTTTGAAGCCGTTGACCGGAAACACGAGAAACCTGGTTTCAGGAGTGATCAACTATTCGGTGACTGATGCCGTATCGGCAGGTTCAAATCAATCACAATGTGTTTTTATTTATGATGAGGTTCAAGACGCGACGGGTGACTTGACAGGGAGTACCGATTTTGACTCGGTGGATGATCGTAATCTCACTATTGCGTGGGATGCCGAGCAAGACAACGCTACCGATTGGCATATTTACATGCGCAAAGGATTTGGTGGTTCTAAATTTTTAGGACGCACCGCAAGTGGTGATGCTACCAGATTGAATTGGACATCCGGCACACCAAACCTGGCCGATGAATTCGCTTCTGGACCGAATTTGAATGCAAGTTATATTTTCCGTGTGATCCGAATCGATGGACAACTTGGTTCGGATGATTATTTCGACATGTCCATGCCGGTTGGGTTTAATCTGGAAGGGGGGAATGCGGTGTCGCTTGCCCAGCCGGAGCTCCCCAATTTGAATTCCGGCCAGGTTGCCGTTTATGATGACATACTAGGTGGAAACGATCTGGCACCGATGGGTTCAACCGGCTCGGATACTGATAACTCGAGTTCGCGTGCTATACAAATCGCTTGGAATTTTGGGCGGGACGCTTCTGAGGTGAATGAGTATCACATCTTGGTGAGTGTGGACGGGGCAAATCCAACATACCTCGGTCAGACCTATACCAGCGAACTCAATTATTTCTGGTGGTCACCCAATCAACTTTTCCGAACGCACTCCGATTTTGCCGATGGTCCGCAGGATGGGCATACGTATCAATTTACAGTGGTGTTAAGTCCGTTATTAACCGGCGAGCGAATGAGTTTGAAATCGGGAACGTTATATTATTATGTCAATGACAATTAGTACAATTACCGTGGGTTTACACCCACGGCTACGTGCTGTCGCCCCGTTGGGGCTTGGTTTTTGTGGAATCACACACATGGTTACGTGCTGTTTTCAAAGGGCTAAATTTGAATTTTTACCAGGGCTGTTAATCCTTCCTGGCTTTCAACTATAACCCCGTTGGGTAAATAACAGTGAGAATTACAGCGTAAAGGGATACAGAGATTTTATAAAATATTTTGAAGCAAACAGTAAAAAAATTTGTCATAAACTCGGTTTTGAGGTATACTTAAGTTGTTAAACTTATTATCATGAATATACTTTATTTATTAAGGAAATGGCGGGTTATAACAGCATTTTTATCGAGTTCTATAACCTAAAATCAATAAATACAAGTATTTATTTGTTTTTTTGCTTTTTGACTTTACTTGGAATGGTAAGTTTTTGATTTATCTAGGCTGAAGGTGACTTAAAATAATAAATCGTTTTTCACCAAAATTACACAATTTTTCACCAAATTATACCATGCGTTTTTATCCAAGGAGATATAAGACGATGAAAACAGCGCGGCTTACAAATAAAATTGGAAATGAGCAAGGTTCAGCCACCTTGGAATTTGCCATCGTTTTGCCGATGCTCCTGATGTTTTTGTTTGGTATCATTGAATTTGGCCGGGTTATGTCGGTCAGAAGTGTGTTGAACTCCAGCGCCCGCGAAGGTGCACGCGTAGCGATTCTCCCCGGTGCTACAAATTCAGATGTTTTGGCAAAAATCAACCAAGAACTATCCCATGCAGGTTTGTCTTATGATGACTTTGAATTCACTCCTTCGGATCTTTCCACAGCCCCGCGAGATAACCCGATCACGATTCGAGTGCGCATCAATTATGAGTCAATCGCTTGGGTCCCTGGATTCTTTCCCGGCTTGGGCGGGACTCAATTGGAAGGAGTCACAGTTATGCGGAAAGAAGGATTTGGGTGAGAACTAGTTGGGATCCATCAAAGATTAATTTATCTGATTTCTTAATCAAAAAACGATTTTATAGCTTAAAAAGCGTACAAATGTCATACAGCCGGCCGTTTTTATACCCCAATAATTTAATTTCTGAAAAAACAAATTTCTGATTGATAACTTCTTCTTGATCTGAGATGGTCACAGAGAAGTTCAGTGTTCATTGCTGGTACTTTTGGAACAGTTTTCATCGACAATCTTGAAATCATTTGAATAAAAAAGGATGATTGATTACAGATAGATATTCATCCAGTGTATTCAATATCGGCTTGAGATGAATGCGGAAATATTATGAAATATCTTTATGCTGTAATTGCAATAGTGTCCATTTCCGTGATATCTTTGTTCTTCTTTTGGATTCCTAACGCCGATCCGGGAAGAATACCCCAAGCTTATGCAGTTTTGATCAATAACGATCCCGCAAAACGTCATCGAGAGAATATGGAGACTGCCATTCAGGCTTTGAAAACTTTTGATTGTTTTGAGATAGCCGCGTCAGGCGAGAAATCCAATATTCCCACCTTAGATCAAGTCAGGCAGGTATTTCAACAGATACGAGAATGTGGTGGAAGACTTGAATTGCTCTACATAACCGGGCATGGTACACGGATTTACAATCGGGAACATCCTGAAGGTCTGCCCGGTGTCATGCTTAAGGATCAACCTTTGACTCCCCTTCATCTTGCGCCTGTAATTGGAAAAGGCCCTACAGTTGTGTACCTTGATCAGTGTTTTGCCCCTGCTTTTATTGAGCATATGCACCAAAAGCTACAAGGTAATTTCTTGCTTCTTTCCGACAAACATGAGGAACATCCTACTGCCAGCTGCCGGGGAATCAGTACTGAATTTTGGAAAGAGTTTCAAATTCAAGGAGAACAAGGGGAAACAATGTTCCAAGCGGCTTTTTATGCCTGGAAAAAACATTGTAATGACGGTATTTGTAAGGTGTTAAAGTCTAAACAAGAAGCCGATTGTTGGGAAAAATTGCAGAGCTTAAAGTCAATTGAATATGAACATACTCCCCATCCATGATAAGCTTCAATGGAATGAATTGATGCGCCAATGCCGTGAAATAGATTTCCAGCAGACATGGGAATACGGCAATGGTGTCATGAATTGTACCGGCTGGGAACCGGTTCGGCAGTTTGTCGTTGATGGTGAGCAGCCAGTTGCCCTTGTCCAGACCTTGAAAAAATCTCTGCCGGTTTTGGGGAATGTCGCGCGAATGCAAAACGGGCCAATGTTCATCAATCACAATAATCGATTCTTCCCAGAACAAGCGCTTACTGCAATAAAAGCGCTGAAGCAGTATTGGACGGAAGCGAGCCAATCGATTCTCCATTTTACCCCTTGTCTCTTTCCCAATGAACTTCCCGCTTATTGGGAACAGGAACTGGGATTGCACGAATCAAAGGAACCGGAATGGGCTTCAATTCGAATCGATTTGCACCAGGAACCGGTTGCAATTCGAAGGCGAATGAGAAGAACCGGTTGGCGTGAGCCGTTGCGAAAAGCGGAAAAAGCGGGACTGAAAACGGTCTGGAGTCAAGACGATGATGATTTTATATTTGTGTTGAATCATTATAAAGAGTCACAAGCCGCATTGGGATTTTCCTGGCCTTCCGCCGAGCTAGTACGCTCAATGTGGGATGAGGGAAAGGATTCGTTTCACATCGTCTTTGTGGAGAAAGATGAAACTCGAGTGGCCGCAATGGTGGTGTTTACCTTTGCTTCGACAAGTTACTGTTTAATCGCCTGGAATAGTCCCGCATCACGGGAACTTCATGCAACCAATTTTATCTTTTGGCAATCAATTCTGCATTTCCGGGAATTGAACTATCGATGGCTGGATTTGGGAGGAATCGATCCTGTCAACCTGCCCGGGATTACGAAGTTCAAACGGGGAATGCGGGGGGAGGAATATCGATGGGCAGTGAATTTTGAGGCATATCCCGGCAAACTACCGCCGCAATTAGAGCATGTGGGCCGATACGAAAATATAAGCCACATTATACCCGGCTTGCATATACCTCAGGAATATAAGCACCAGGCTGCTATCCTTGAACATGTAGAGGGAGTCATCAATAAGTTTCTTCAAAATTCAATCGGGATGGCTGATTTCGCCGATAGGAATCAATCTCTTGTAAACAGTGGTTTAATCGATTCCCTCAGTATTGTAAGCCTTGTACAAACATTGCAGGACACGTTCAATATTGAAATCGCACCGTTTGAATTGACCATCGACAATTTCGATTCGATTCAAAAAATCAGCGATTTCATTGGCAAGAAATGCGATCAATAAGGGATTCACAACGGATCGAATGAACTTTCACTCCTGGACATTCGGATTATTCTTTATCGTCGTATATCTGCTTTACTTGTCCCTCCAATACAGACGGCAGAATCGAATGCTTTTGATCGCCAGTTATATTTTTTATGGATATTGGGATTGGCGTTTTTTATTTCTCATTCTCGGTTCCACTATCCTTGATTACTTCTGCGGTTTAAAAATTGCCTCCACTTCGTCCCCCCGTTCTAAAAAAGCATACTTGCTGGCCAGTCTAATTATCAATCTGGGATTGTTGTGTTTTTTTAAATATTTTTATTTTTTGTGTGACAATTTAAGATTACTGCTATCTATGATTGGAATTCACTTCCAGCCGCCGGCTTGGAATATCATTCTCCCTGTTGGTATATCGTTTTATACATTTCAAACTCTAAGCTACACAATCGACATCTATCGCGGACAAATGAAACCGGCCCGCAACTTTTGGGATTACGCCCTGTATGTATCCTTCTTCCCTCAATTGTTGGCTGGCCCGATCGAACGTGCAAACAGGCTTCTCCCACAAATTCAACGCCCAAGGCAGCTCAATTCGAATCAGGTGACCGAAGGTGCTTTTCTTATCTATTGGGGACTTTTCAAAAAACTCTTTATTGCGGATAACCTGGGAACGCTTCTGTATCTTTTCGCGAATCCCTCTACTTTGGGAAAAGCAGAGGGCGATGGAGGAGTCATTTTACTGTCCGGCTATGCGTTCTTGTTTCAATTGTACTGCGATTTTTCCGCTTATTCCGACATCGCCCGCGGCCTGGCCAAAGTGATGGGATTTGAACTCATGGAGAATTTCAAAATTCCACTCTTGGCCTCGAACATTCAAGAGACCTGGTCACGCTGGCACATCAGTCTTACGAGTTGGATGAGAGATTATGTGTATTACCCACTCGCTTTTATGCGGATTCGGGGAAAATACCTCAATAACATGGTTTTGATCGTGATTGTTTTTCTGATCGTCGGTTTGTGGCACGGAGCGTCGTGGAATTTTGTACTGTGGGGTGGTTTTCACGGCCTGCTGCTCGCCGGTTACGCCTATATAAAACCCAAACTTGCTCCCTATCGCACCCAAAGGAATTCATGGAGGTATAACTGCCTGCGTGTGCTTTCCATCCTGCTTACTTTTCATCTATCCATGTATGGTGCCTTGCTGTTTCGCGCCGATTCCTTTTCACAAATCGTGACCTGGTCGATTCAAATATTCAGTGATTTTTCATGGTCGTCTCTAACTGTCCAGCTCGTGATGAAATTAATATTCTTTACCGCTCCGTTGTTGATCGTGGAAGTCTTGTGGTATTATCATGAAGATTTGAAACGATTGTTTCAGTATCCCATGATCTTGCGGTATGCATATTTGTACATCACTTTTTATTTGTTGATCATCTACGGTTCGAAAGCACCGGCCAATTTTATCTATTTCCAATTTTAATAAGCGATATGGAGACTGTATTTCGTGTACCGTGATGAAAACTTTTGGAGACAATTTGGCAGGATACTGCTTCGCAATTACAAACTCTTCCTTTTTGGAGGAGTGGCCGTGATATTCGAACTGCTATTGTCACCTATTCTCGCCTCTTACTATTCAGAAGTGGATTTTTTTAAAGCATATTTGGAACAAAATTTTTATCAAACCTACCAGGAAACCGCCAAATTTTTAAACGGTGAACTCTACATTGAAATGGATGAAACACGGGGATGGAGAAATCGGCCGAATGCCATAAGCGGCAATATTTTTTTCGATCAGTACGGCTCCCGTTCTCACGGCGGTATCTCAGCAACAAGTAAGAAAACCCGAATCATTTTTGCCGGCGATTCTAGAATTCTCGGCGGTAATGCAGTCAGTAACAGCGAAACCATGAATGCGCTTTTAGAAAACGAGGAAATTGAAACATTGAATTTTGCTTCACCCGACTATAGTTTGGATCAATCCTTTTTGACGATGCAGGAGGCTGTCAATCAGTTTTCTCCTGACGGGATCGTAATTGGTATCGGTTCGAATCCGGGACGAATGCTCGATTGCCACTTTTTGCCGTTTTATGATTTGTCTATTTTGCCACGTCTGAAACCATGTTACGAATATGAAGAAAACGAGTTGAAATTACGTATACCGCCGTACAGAAAACTGCTCGAAAATTTCCCCGATAATCCCGAATTATTGGACTATCTTAGTAAGTATGACGGACTTTACTTTCGATTTGCTAACTTTAAACGGGAAAAACTGTGGAAATTAACGCCCTTTCTTGCCTGTTTTTCGAAATTGCGTTCTGCCGTTTCTTCATGCTTTGAGAAAGAACAAAAAATTTATAACAATCAAAAGTTGCTCGAATCGCTGATAGAGAAAACTCGTAACTATGCAGTTCAAAACAACATCACTTTGATATATGTATTATTTGCCAGGCGAAGCGAAGTGGAAGGAAACTCTATTTATTACGAAAGAACTGAAAAGATACTGCGGGCAAATTCTATCTATTTTGTCGACACACAGTTATTATTCCATCAATATCCTGGTGAGGTTATTGAACTTTATGCAGATGAACTTCATTGCACAGCACAAGGGAACCAAATCATGGCTCTCATACTCCGGAATATGCTGGAGAAATTGGAGAGCCAATCGGACAATTAACGGGTGATCGCAAGCCCGTAAACGGTTTTGGAGTGCGGCATGTTACTATCGATGACAGCACTGCGAACAATTGTTTGTACCGGCTGCATATAAACACGGCGAACATCTTCCCGGCTCGGCCAACAGGATTCACAAACGGTAACGGCTTGGAAACCGGTGAGATTATACCACTCTTGGATTGAAGTGCAGGTTTCCGGTAAATCCGGCAAACCGGGGCCGTGAAACATATCAAATAAACGATCATTATATTCCGTCCATGCAACAGGGTTGCCGCTGCCTTCCGAAAGCGAATCGAATAAGGCGATAATGCGAATTTCCCCTATGATACTGTTCAGAGCACTATGCCAAGCGCTCGACATGTACTTTTCGCCCGGCACCCATTTTCCATAGTTTCCCAATCCATCATCTGTTAATAGGAAAGCCCCAATATTGGGGCTTTCCAGATCCGCTTTTGTCATACCGTTAAGAATCTGATCCTTGATATAAGAAGTGGAAATCGTTGCAGCAATAAACATGGCTCTTCCGTTTCCCTCTTGCCCAGGAATGCCATCACGGGGAAACCATGGAGCAAAACAAAATTCAGGGACACCGTCGGAACCGCTGGTCACGGTTCCTGTATCCGGATCGTAAGAATAGTCGTCGAAATCACTGATTCCGTCGAATGCTTCATTCCAGGATTCTTCATACATCGCAAATGGAAGGATCGGGGCAGTTTCTCCATCTTGCAATCGAAAGCCGCTAATTCGATCTTCGACCGTCGCCACGGATTCTGCATGAACTTCCACTTCGTTTACTCCCGTAAATGTATTGGCCAGGAGTTTCAAGGCCCCGTTGAGTTGGGAAGTACGTGAGGCACGAACTTTCACCGAATTATAGGTTTCGATACCGGTGGTTTGCATCTCACAGGTGAGATTATTGGGATCATCGATGTAACCGGCTACGATACCACCATTGAAATTATTGTCTTCATTCCGGTCCAGTTGAAAATCCGGTATATTTTGATGCGCGTAGAATTCGGCATAGTCACGGGCGGATAGAATATCGTCGGCTTGTTCGTACTGATTCGGATTGACTAAAAGGTCTTCATCGATCAATTCCTGTGCCGCCGCCAAAGCAGCCGAATCGGCGATATTTTGCAACTTCCCTTCATCCATAACCAGATAACTGATATCCAACACCATCGCCAAGGCAAGTCCCAGCAAAACGAAAGTTGCAGCAAATAAAACTAAAACCGATCCCCGTTCGCTCTCTTTGGGTTGGATTTGAATTCGATCCATGATTCAGTCCCTCCTGATTGATGCGCTAATTACTCGCCAACGCTTGGACTTCTGCTTCACTCAATGCACGATTGTAGATTCGTACTTCATCGATCT
>CAZXSQ010000120.1:0-282 GCA_964643335.1 uncultured bacterium | reverse complement strand
GAGAGGGGATTGTTCCCAATCCACACCGAAACCGAATTATTGGTACTAAGGGTACCCGTTTTGTAGTACCTTCCAACTTCCTGTCCGTCTTTGTAAAGGATCATATCGCTTCCGTCATAGACGGCAGCCGCATGGGTCCAAACACCGGCTTGGAGATTGCCGGAATTCGCCACAAGCGTTGAAGTGCTTCCATCAGTTTTCAATCGAAAACGCAGGCGCGCATTACTGCCAACTTTTATGGTACTCAGCATCCAATAATGATCATTCGTTGCGGTGCCCGTT
>CAZXSQ010000119.1:0-14479 GCA_964643335.1 uncultured bacterium | reverse complement strand
T
Source organism: uncultured bacterium (assembly GCA_964643335.1). Taxonomy (GTDB): domain Bacteria; phylum Hinthialibacterota; class Hinthialibacteria; order Hinthialibacterales; family Hinthialibacteraceae; genus CAZXSQ01. The sequence continues at coordinate 14,478 of CAZXSQ010000119.1, read as the reverse complement.
GATATTTTGAAATAATATACTGTTCCAATGTGTACAGACCATCTGTCGTAACCGCAATTGTTTCTTCATCAATACCAGGACATTTAGTTATAGTACCTAAAAGTCGTTCTAAATCAAAAACACCATATTTTACACCACAAAAATAACTATCTCTGAGCAAATAATCTTGTTTATCAGCATCAAGTGGCCCTGAAACAATACTCCTAGCAATCGGATCACAAGATTCTCCGTTAAGTATATTTACGATCTTGTCTCTGTCATAGTCGCTTATTAATTCTTTTATCTCTGGATTCTGATTAATTATAGCACGTGTAATTTGCTCGTGGATTTTTTCTTTTATTTTTGTACTTGCTTCATCAAAATATCTTTCAAGGATATCTTCAGAGACGTGGGAAAAAGGACCATGACCGATATCATGCATTAATGCGGCTAAACGGATAATTTTTTTCAATTCTTCATCGCCAATAAGCTCTTTGGCTAAACGCCCTGCAATATGCATTACTCCGAGAGAATGTTCAAATCGAGTATGCCAAGCTCCTGGATATACTAAATACGCCATAGCCAATTGTTTGATTCTTCGTAGGCGCTGAAAAACTTGTGTATCTATAATTTTTTGTTCAGTTTCACTACGCTCGATAAAACCATGTATTGGATCACGTATTTCCCTCATTTTTAATCACTTAGTCTCCCGTTTGTTATTATCACCAGGGCATGATCCACATTGATAATATTCCTCAGTCTAAGATATTATTATTATTTGTATATACTTTTTTGCACTAAATTATTTCTTTTTAAATAGTTTTAAGTGCTTTTGAGCTAATATAATGTACGTTTATGCGTCATTAAATAAAGTTGTTAGATACAATATATGCATGTATTATATGCTTGCGGCAACTATATATTGTGCCAAATAATTTAAATTAAATCAATTATGCGTCAGTGCTTATGCGCCAAGCAAAATTTTTGAGTCATGGCACATAACCTCTTTTCAAAATGGATTTAAGTAATCATACTTTTCTGACCCGCCATTCCAAATGCAGTCAATATATCACTTTTTCATCTCAGTTAGAAGATGAATTGCATAACTATTTCTGTCGATCTAACTTGACACAATGCATTTATGGTATCCTTGCACAGATTCGTTAAGAATGCAAACAGCACAGCCTTGCTCCCCATCTTAAAAAATCAGCTGATGCTTGTTTTGTCTGAATCATGATATGATTATAGATTTGCAGGAGGAAAGCGCCTGTTTAAGGCTCAAGTCTGAAGCGATAGCCCACCACCATTTGAATAACCGTTTGTTTTCCAATTAAGCTTTATTGTATCAACGAAGCACAGTATTGAGCATATCTGACAAGTGGATCCCAGAAAATCCCAAAATATAAAACCGGGATCGCAAGTAAGGCAAGCAGACCGATAAAAATCGGGTTGATGCGAATCCGCTCAGTGGTAAATGGAGACTCCAAAAACATGGCTTTGACTACACGGGCATAATAATAAAGAGAGACCACTGTATTAATAACCCCGATCAGAGCCAGCCAATACAGTTTGCTCTCCAAAACAGCGATAAATAGGTAATACTTACCTACAAACCCCGCTGTGGGGGGCAATCCGATCAGAGAGAATAAACAAACGGTCATAATCACCGCTGTATAAGGAGCACGAGCCCACAACCCTCGAACGCCGCTGATCCCCTCGTCGTCTTGTGCATCCACCATAATAACCACCACAAGAAACGCAGCTAGATTTGTAAACAGATAAGTGACCAAATAGAAAATTACCGCTTCCAGCCCACGATCGCTTAGCAAACATACGCCCATAAGAAGGTATCCAGCATGGGCGATACCCGAATATGCCAAAAGACGTTTTAAATTGTTCTGGCTAATGGCTCCTAAATTACCGATGGTCATGGTCAGTGCGGACAAGATAGCGATATTAGTCGTCCAATCGATATCAATATCACCTACTTCAGTCCAAAAACCACCACCGTCTGCATGAACCAGAAACGTGGAGAAGAAAATCCGAATAAGAAGAGCAAATCCGGTTCCTTTGGAAGCAACTGAAAGATAAGCCGTGACCGGTGTGGGCGAACCCTCATACACATCCGGTGCCCAAAAATGAAACGGCACGGCTGCTATTTTGTATCCCACCCCCACCATGATCAGCAAGAAAATGGTGAATGTAGTCAGATCAATCCCCAGCTGTGAGTTAGCCAGAGTTTCTTGAATAGTGAGCAGATTGGTAGTTCCGGTCAGTCCATAAAGCAAACTCAAGCCAAAGAGCATTACTCCTGTTGACACACCGCCATATAAAACAAACTTCAATGCGGCTTCATCGGTTTTGCCGGATTTGCGGGCAAAACTCGACAGAATGTACGAACCGATACTCATCAATTCAAGCGCAAGATAGGCCATAACCAAATCCTGCGCCGAGGCGACCAGACACATACCGATGCAGACCGACAACAGTATGGAGTAAAATTCCCCTTTTTTTATAAAGACCACTTCCTTACTGTACATCGTGATGAGGATCACGATCGAAGTCGTCAATATAAAGAAGCCTCTGAAAAAAGCGGAAAACATGTCATGAGCGATCATCCCCTGAAAGAGCTGCACCGCCGGCATATAATAAAGTTGGATATGCCAGATGAACGCCGCAATAGAGCCTAAAAAGGCCACTCCTCCCGGAATGTCAAAACCGCCTCGCTCGGTTCCAAATATATCCGCAAGAAGGACGATCAGAATAGTAAAGGTCAATATTAATTCTGGTATAAAGTAGGAAAGGCTTTCAACATTACCCATAGAAAATTACTCCAAGGCCGCCTATTTAATAAGATTGATCAATTGAGTAAGTGTCGGGCTGAACAGGTTGATAACCAGATGCGGAAACACACCGACCACGACAACAATCAATGCGAGTGGATAAAGCGTCACCTGCTCCCGAATGGTACAATCCGGCAGAGTGGCGTATTTCTTATCCAACGGCCCAAGAAACATTCGTTGATAAGTCCAAAGCATATAGACTGCTCCGATAACGATTCCCGAAGTCGATAAAATCGTGATCCACGGAAAGACCAGGAAGGAACCAAGAAATACCAAAGCTTCACTGATGAAACCGGATAGACCCGGAAGCCCCAAAGCCGCGAAGAAAGCCACGCAGCAAATTCCCGCATAGACAGGAACTTTTTGTGCCAATCCACCGAAGCCATCGATGTCCCGATGATGCGCGCGGTCATAAATCACACCCACCAAAAGGAAAAGCATCGCGGTGATACACCCGTGATTGAACATTTGCAGAACCGCCCCATTCATGCTTTCCGGTGTCATCGCCGCCATTCCCAGCATCACATACCCCATATGGCTTATACTCGAATAGGCGACAAGTTTCTTCAGATCCGTCTGCGCCATGGCCACCAGAGCACCGTAAACAATATTGATAAAAGCGATGATGGCAATCGCATAGGCAAAAGTTAACGCCATATCGGGCATCAACGGATAACTGATCCGCAGAATCCCGTAGGTTCCCATCTTCAGCAGAATACCGGCCAGAATCACACTGATGGCTGTCGGAGCCTCAACGTGCGCATCGGGAAGCCAGGTATGAAATGGAAACGCCGGAATCTTGATCGCGAAAGCGACATACATCGCCAGGAACAGCCACCATTTCAAAGCTGTCGCTCCGGCTAATTCAGAACCGGCAATTTGTGTGTTCAATTGAGTGAGATCAAATGATCCCGTATATAAATAAATGACGATCATGGCAATGAAAAGAAAGACACTGCCGAACAGAGTGTAAAGGAAGAATTTGATCGCCGCATACTCCCGCCGGGGACCTCCCCAAATTCCGATCAGGAAATACATTGGGAGCAGCATCAGTTCCCAGAATACGTAAAACAAGAAGAAATCGAGCGCACAGAAAACACCGAGCATTCCCGTTTCGAGCAACAGAAAAAGAGCAAAATAGCCTTTGGCTCTATCGTTGATTGCCCAGGAGGCCAGTATACATATCGGACAAAGCAGGGTAGTAAGGAAAATCATCGGAACGCTGATTCCGTCTGCACCCATATAATAAAAAATATTGAATGTGCCAATCCATTCGTGCCTGGCTACAAATTGCATCCCCCCACTGGGATCATATTGCGTTATCAGTTTAATTCCCAGATAAAGGGAAGGCAGTGTAAAGAGAAAGGCGATTTGTTTGATGAAAAGTTTAGCCCGCGCCGGTGTAATCAGAATAATGAACATGCCGATGAGAGGCCAAAAGGTAATCCAGCTTAACATATGATTCTGGCTAACCATACTTCTGCTCCGTTCGGTTTAAAATAAATAATAAATAGGTTTCAAAAAATCCAAAAAGTCTGTATAAAAACCGGGATTTGAACCGGATGTTTGCAATTAAAATTTAAAAAATCCTTATAATGATGTTGTGCAGCAACAGTATTACTCCAACGGCGATTCCCACCTTCATCAGGTAATTCTGGATTACACCGCTCTGAATCAAGGTACTGATTGCCCCCACTGCTTGAACGATAATGGCTATAAGATTAACGAGGCCATCCACGACATACTTGTCCCATGCTCCCGAGAAAGAGGAAACACCACGCAGCATTGGCGCCGTGCCATTCACTATTCCATCGACTACTTTATTGTCAAACCGCCCCAGCACCAGCCTGAACCACATAACAAACGCGATAACTGTTTTTTCGTAAAATTCATCCACCCAATATTTATGGTAGGAAAGACTGAAGAGTGCAGGGTATCTCTGAGCAAGGGCCTCTGCGGATATGCTCTTTCGGTAATACACCAGGTATGAAAGATAAATTCCTGTTAGTGCGAAGATGACAGATAAGGCCATTGCTCCATAATGAACCAGGAAACTGCCATGCGCTCCTTCACTGTGGCCCTCAGCAGCATGATGAACTGCCTCTCCGAATTCAGGAGGCACCAGCAGATGATTAAGCCATAATCCACCATACAACCCAAAACCGCCGATAATGGACAGGGCGGCCAATATCATTAAAGGCACCGTCATGCTATAAGGTGCTTCATGAGCGTGGTCATAGTTTTTTTCATCTGCTGGTTCACCAAAGAAGGTCATGAATATGAGACGGAACATATAAAAGGAGGTAATACCAGCACCCACCAGCAGGCCGATAAAGATAATTAAATTAAGCGGATGCTCCAAACCAAATTCCAACGCCCCGGCCAGAATAGCATCTTTACTGCCAAAACCGGAGAAAAAGGGCACACCGGAAATAGCAAGCGTGGCAATGAGCATGGTCCAAAACGTAATGGGCATCTTCTTTTTCAATCCGCCCATTTGCGGCATTTCATTGGTATGCATCGCATGGATCACGCTGCCGCTGCCCAAAAACAGAAGCGCTTTAAAGAAAGCATGTGTCATTAGGTGATATAAACCGGCAGTAAATGCACCTACCCCCAACGCTGTAATCATGTATCCCAATTGGCTAACCGTTGAATAAGCCAAGACACGTTTGATATCGGTTTGGGTAATGGCAATGGTTGCTGCGAAAAATGCTGTAATCAGCCCGATATAAGCCACCACCAGCATCGCCGTTGCCGATTCGGAAAAGATGGGAAAAAGGCGGCCGACCATATAAACACCCGCCGCCACCATCGTGGCCGCATGGATCAACGCACTGACCGGTGTTGGACCTTCCATAGCGTCCGGCAGCCAGACATGAAGAGGAAATTGAGCAGATTTTCCAACCGCTCCACCAAACAGACATATGGCGGCAATGGTCAAAACACCGCCGGACAGTTCACCACGGCTTACCGCCTCAAACACTTCCGTGTAATTGAAGGTTCCAAGATAAAACACCACCAATATGATTCCAATAAAGAAAAACACATCACCGGCACGGGTTGTAATAAAGGCTTTTTTACAGGCATCCGCAGCGGGATGATGCCAAAAATAAAAGCCGATCAGCAGATACGAACTAACACCGACCAGTTCCCAGGAAATATAAAGCACGAAGAGGTTGTCACATAAAACCAACAACAGCATGGAAAAACTGAACAGGCTGAGATAACCGAAAAAGCGGTCGTAAAACTTTTCCCCATGCATGTATCCAATGGAGTAGATATGAACCAGACTGCTAACCACAGTGACAACCAATACCATCACCGCTGTCAGGTTATCGATATGATACCCCCAGTGGAATTCCAAACTCCCCCCAGAAAACCATAGATACTGCACATGATAAGAAAAGTTAGGGTCGTATTCCCCAGCAATCACTTTGAAAAAGAGAATCAATCCCAGCACCAGTGAACAACAAATTGCTACAACTGAAACCCAATCACCCTGACGGGGAAGCCGCTTCCCGAAAAAAATCTGGATACCAAAAGCCACCAGAGGAAAAGCCAGAATCAACCATGCAAGAAGTTCATAAGTATGCATTCACATTCCTCAATGTTTCATACTGCTGATTTCATCAAGATGAATAGTGGAAAATTTCTGATACACTGACAAAACGATAGCCAAAGCCACCGCCGCTTCAGCAGCAGCCAGTATAATCACAAATATGGCAAAAATATGGCCGTCCACATCCGTATTGGGCAAAAACCTGTTAAAGGCAATCAAGTTTAAATTCGCCGCATTTAAAATCAGCTCGATTCCCATTAAAACTCGAATTCCATTGCGCCGGGTTATTACGATATACAATCCCAGCAGAAAAAGTGTGATGGAAACCACCAAACAATGTTCAAGCCCTATGGCCATAATGATATCCTGCCTTTAACTAACTAAACGTATAAGTAAATTAATTCCCTGCAGCCTGGATAATGTATCTGAATCAGCCGCTTAAAATGATTGATTTCAAGCAGCCGGTGGTGTTTCTTCCTCCGTACTCTCTTGACGCACTTTGGGCTCTCCACGCGCGATAATCACTGCTCCAATCAAAGCGATGAGCAGCAGCAGCGAAGCAATTTCAAAAGGAAGAAGATATTTTGTTAATAATCCAACGCCAACAGGGCTGACAGTTGATTCGATTGATTTGGTTTCGGGATTTGGCATGACCTGCCAAGGAGTTGTAAAAGCGATGGGCAGCAGTAAAACCAACAGGAGTATCAGAAATAGAATCCCCCATTTCACCTGCAGGGTTTGTTTCTCCGTTCCCGCACCGCTTAAATTTACGGTAAACATCACACCAAATAACAAGAGAACGAGAATACCGCCGACATAAATGATGACCTGTGAAATACCAACAAAATCGGCACCAAGATAAATATATAAACCGGCGAGTGCAAAAAACGTAAAGAGCAGCGAAAATGCCGCGCGTACCAGGTGGGGAGAAAACGCGGTATAGGCCGCTGATGCAAGCACGATGAAAGCCAAGACGTAAAAAACTAAACTATGCAGCAGCGCGTCCACTGTCGGATTTTTCCTCCTTTTTCCCCGATTCACTCTCTTTTTCTTCGGGTGCCTTCCTTCCTCCAATTGGAGGAATGGGATCCTGGCAGAAGTCCCGGATCATCTGGCTCCGGTCTGTGTAAACGGTTTCATAATCGTGAGACATGTAAATGCTGTCGACAGGGCAAACCTCGACGCATAAATTGCACCAGCAGCATTTAACGTAATCAATTGTAAACACTGAAGCGCGTCTCGCTTTTCCCTTGCCTTCGCCTTCACAATATAAACAATCGACAGGACAGATTCGAACACATTTGTCACAAGCAATACAAATGGTGGTATCATTGACCAATGTTCCTCTGAACCGTTCAGGTATTGTACGCTTTTCGGTGGGATATTGAACCGTTATGGATGGGGTAAGAAACTCTTTCCCCGTTACGATCATCCCTTTTAATGTTGTATAAAAACCGGCAAATACATCTTTTAGAATAGCCATAATACACCTTATTGAACTTGTCCTGTAAGATACATCCAGAAACTGGCTCCAAGAATATTGATCAATCCTAGGGGAATTAAAAACTTCCAGCATGTCGCCATTAGCTGATCGATGCGGAGCCGAGGCAGTGTCCAGCGAAGCCATATGGCGACAAACATGAGGAGAAGAACTTTAATAATATAAATTATAGCGTGATTCAATCCGAAGGGGCCATGCCAGCCCCCGAAGAAGAGGACGGAACCCAGCGCAGCGACAATAAACATATCCGCATACTCCGCCATAAAGAAAAAGGCGAAACGCATGCCCGAATATTCCACATGGAATCCTGAAACCAATTCCGATTCGGATTCAGGAAGATCGAAGGGAATCCGATTGGTTTCTGCAAGAGATGAAACATAATAACAAATGAACCCGATAAAACAGAACGGATTCCACAAATACCAGTTTCCCATCCCTAGAAAACCACCCTTTTGGCCGTCGATGATGGTTCCTATATGCAGCGATCCCGCCAGAATGACGGGAGGAAGAATAAACAAGGCAGTCGGAATTTCGTAACTCAAAAACTGAGCCGCTGTACGCATCGTACCGTAAAGCGACCATTTATTATGCGAAGCCCATCCCGCCATGATGATGCCAACGGCCACCACTGAAGAGGTAGCCAGCAGGTAAAGCACAGCAATATTTAAATCGGCCGCCACAATCCCCGGTCCCAGCGGGATAACAACCCATGATAACAATGCTCCAGCGAAAACCACACCGGGAGCAAGTATGAAAAGCCACTTATCTGCCATCGAGGGGATAATATCTTCTTTAACGAAGAGTTTAATCCCGTCAGCCGCTGTCTGAAATATGCCGTGCCAGCCGACATACATCGGCCCTAACCGGCATTGCATATGCCCCGACACTTTTCTCTCAATCCAGACAGCCACCAGTGCCACCACAGCAACTGCGCCTATCGCCACCAGCGCACAAAGCGCCGCCGCAATAACATATAAAATAGAGTCGGGCATGCTCTGAATAACAGGAACGCTTTGCAGTAAACTAAACAAATAAGCCATTTAACGATCCACCTCACCCATGACAACATCGAACGTGCCAAGCGTGGCAACCACATCGGCCACAAGCATGTCGCTAGTCAATTCCTCAAAAACACTTAAGTTGCAGAACGAAGGTCCGCGCGCTTTTAGCCGATAAGGAACCTTGCTGCCATCGCTGATAATATAAAAAGCCACTTCTCCTCGCGGACAATCGGCACGCACATAAACTTCGGCGTTTTTCGGAGGACGGAGGACGGGCGGCACTTTCGCTTGAAAACTTCCCTCTTCGGGAAATTGTTCTATCAATTGCTCAAGAATCCAGGTGCTTTGATACATCTCCTGTATCCGCACCCAGTAACGATCCCAATTATCACCGACTTGCCCTTTCAAGCCTTCACCAATAGGAATATCAAACTCGAAACGGTCATAAATCGAATAGGGCATATCCCGCCGAAGGTCCCAATCCACTCCGGATGCCCGAAGCATCGGCCCGGTCACGCCATAGGCTATCGCACGGTCTGCGGTTAGCTGGGCAATGTTGGCTGTACGGCGAATGAATATCTGATTATAGGAAAGCAGTTGGTTGAAACTGTCTAGTTTTTGGCGAAATTGCTTTAAGAACCGCTTGGTCATATCCAGTGCCCGCGGCGTCATATCGTCGGCTACGCCTCCAATACGTACATATCCAAAACACAGGCGGCCGCCGGAAAGTTCCTCGAGGATATCCAGGCACATCTCACGTTCGCGAAAGGCATGAAGGAAAGGCGTGAATGCGCCCAGATCAAGCCCATAAGTTCCTACAGCGACCAAATGGCTGGCGATACGGTTCAATTCACCGACAAAAACCCGGATATATTCCGCACGTTCGGGAACCTCGATCCCCGCCAGTTTTTCTACACACATCGCCCATGTCCAGTTGTTGTTCATGGCGGCGAGATAATCCATTCGGTCGGTATAGGGCACATAGGCATCATATCCGACAGATTCACCGATTTTTTCCTTGCAGCGGTGAAGATAACCGATGTCGGGAATCGCCCGCGTCACCACCTCCCCATCGGTGTGAAGTTCAACCCGTAGCACACCATGAGTACTAGGGTGTTGCGGCCCCATGTGAACCACCATCGGTTCACCTTTTAATTGCTCTGGTTTAGCAGAAGTGACCATATCTATTTCTCAATTTGGATTAATTCAATATATTCCAATTACAAACCGAGTTCCCGAAGATGTTCGTGCTCGGGAAACTCATAGTCTTTTCGTAAAGGATGTCCTTCCCATTCCTCGGGCAGAAGAATTCTCTTCAAATTCGGATGACCGTCATAAACAATGCCCATTAGATCAAATGCCTCACGTTCATGCCAGTTGGCAGCCGGCCAAATATGACTGACAGTGGGTACATGAGGATCCACTTTGGAGGGACGCACTTTTAAAATTGCCCAATGCCGCAGTTTCATAGACCAGAGATGATAAACACTTTCAAAATAATCCGGCCAATCTACCGCGCTGATGCAATGCAGCATATCGAATTGAGTCCGTTCATCATCACGCAGAAAGAAACAGATATCCGGCAACACTTCGGTCTTTAAAAGGATATAAGGATCGCAGAATCCTTTCTTCTCGTCACCGGTAACCACATGCTCTAATATCTGTTCTTCACCGAATTGTTCTTTGAGTAATTCAAAAATTTTGATGTGTTCCATGATCCCACTTTAACCAGCGTTTTTCACAGACTCAACAGAAAATATCAAGCTGCATTGACTGGAGTTTTTTTGCGGAGTATACGATCCTGCCGGATTTTTTGCTGAAGCTCGATCAGACCCGCCATGAGCGTCTCGGGACGAGGTGGACAACCGGGTACATAAACATCAACTGGGATGTACAAATCAACCCCTTTGACCACATGATACCCATACTCGTAATAAGGGCCTCCGCCGATGGCACAGCTGCCCATGGCAATGACCCATCGTGGCTCTGGCATCTGATCGTATAACAACTTGATGCGCTTGGCCATTTTATACGTTACTGTCCCGGCGACGATCATTAAATCGGTTTGTCTGGGTGAGCCGCGAAAAACTCCTGCACCGAAACGGTCGAGATCAAACCGGCAGGCACCGGCATGCATCATCTCGATGGCACAGCAGGCGAGTCCGAATGTCATTGGCCAAACAGAAGACAATCGCGCCCAGTTGAACAAAGCATCTACAGATGTAACAATAACATTTTCTTCAAATTTACCTTGAAGCGTCCCCATTAGAGAACTCCCTTTTAAATCTCATTGATGTGAGCCGTTCCGGTTCTCTATATTCCTTAAGAGTTGCAGAAAAGAACCAAAATTGAACGGCAACAAAAAAGTATAGCAATCAAAAGGGAAGACCTAAGTAAGTAGAGTCTTATCTTTTTGGGGATATAGAAAATCGGCCTTTATTCCATAGAAATAACCCGATAATCCCAATGATTGCAATATAAACAGCTATCTCAAAAAGCGGAGTAATCGTTATACCAGTATTTACCGTTTCTACTGCTGTCTCCATCATTCCTCAACCTTTCACATAATCTCTCAGGATAAATAGGCTCTGGTTTTACCCTGCGCATCTTTGGTGCGCAGTACCCATTCAAGATGTCCCTTGACCCAGCAGTAAGCCAATCCTACTCCTAATACAAGAAGGAAAACAAACATTTCGAAAAAAACTAATAAGCCCAGTTCTGAGAACAGGCTTTTATAAACAACAGCCCAAGGAATAATAAACAGAACTTCAACATCGAAGATCAAAAAAATAATCGCAATAATATAAAAACGAATGTTAAACCGAATCCATGAATGTCCTATCGGTCTTTCACCGCATTCATAACTAGACAATTTATCTTCATAAGGATTCACAGGTCGAAACAACTTGGGCAGCAAAATATTGAACGCAACGAAAGCAATAGCGGCAAGCAGGAAAATTAAGGCGGCTGTGAATTGAGCCGTCATTGACAAATCAGGAAGAGCATCCACGAAGTTCTATCCTCCTTCGTGCAATAAAATCTAGACATGCATAAAAAAAGCCAGCGGACCGAATCCGACCAGCAAGCATTTCTAAGAAATTTAGCACCCACTCAACTCTATTTCAAGAGTAACTTTCACGAAATTTAGGGGAAATTCAGAATAATCCCCAAACATGATGAAACAATCCGTATTGCGATTCACCTGGCACTTAAACACTATCTCTATTGATATCAATAAGTTTCTTTGAATATGGATGAATTGTTCTTATGGTAGGAGCTTTAGCGGGAATTTATTAGATTGAATTAAAACTTTGATTAAATACTGTTCAAAGTTTTCTGAAATCGTAACACTACCCACTACAATGGATAGACGGATTCTTGAAATTCCACCGAATGCTATCAAGGTGATGTCTGAAGAGCACCGATTGTCGGTGTAGCCCCCGTAAACCAATTGCTGATAGCACTCCCAAAAAGACCAATGGCCGTCATGCAAACCAGAATAATCCCACAAATCATCACAGCATATTCAAGGGCAGTAGGACCGTCTTCTTCCACGATAAACTGCTTGACAGAATGGCAAATATGAGTACACATTTTGAAGCCCCTCCAAAAAACATACTTCAATTTTACTTATTATAGCAAACATTTCAACCCAATAAAAATATTTTGTCAAAAAATATTTCACTTCGCCATCACATTGAAAAATAATAACTTAATAAATATACCATACCTTCACAAATCCACTATTTACTCCACCGAGTAATGTGGGTCCAGTCTTAGCGCCTCTAACCGAGAAATACGATTTCTCCGAGCGAACGCTGGAAACTGTTCGTTCCAAACTGCGCCGCCTGGGATTCATCGATCATGTATCTCGCTTTAATAAGCGCTACGGCTACCGGGAGGGCTGGATATTTTCGAATCGTTTCAGAAGGTCTCTGATTCGATTAGTAGAGTTTTCGTAACAATTTATTGAGAGAAAAGATGCGCGCCAAGAGCAAAAGGATCGGAATGTATTCCGTTACCTCTGATCTTGATCGCATTCTTTTTTCTCATCACCTTTCAGCCAGATTCTTTGATCTTCATACCACAGCCGGAAAATGAGATGCTCGACTTTCAGGTTGATCTCCCGCAGCTGCTGTTCCAAGTAATCCGAGATATGATAATATCGTTGATTGGTGCTTTCCTTGTCCATGAGACAAGAGAAATTGTCACTACTTTATAAAGGTAACGGTTGTATACTGTTCTTAAGAGATAATAGATGTCATATCAGAGAAAGATTGTGTAGGATGGATCGTCAACAAATCAACCGTATTATCCAGGACCATCGTGATGAGCTGAATGAATTGGGGATTCGTTCCTTGGCTGTGTTCGGATCGGCGGTTCGGGGAGAAGCAGACGAAAATAGCGATATAGATATTTTAGTCGAATTCAACCGCCCAATCGGACTTCTTCGTTTTTCGAAAGTTCGCTTGCGTCTTGAGGAGTTGCTTGGCCAATCCGTTGACCTTGTTTCTCGCAACGCTCTCCTTGATGAACTCAAAGAGGATATCTTGGCTGAGGCGGTCGATGTCTTCTAAATCCCGCAAATGGAAATTTCGTGTTCAGCACATCCTAAAGGCGATTGAGAAAATCCAATCTTGTACGTCTGGATATTCCTATGCAGAATTTGAAAATGATTGGATCGTTGTTGACGCTGTACAGATGAATCTGCTTGTCATCGGTGAAGCAGCCCGTCACATCCCTGACTATATAATCCAAGCCTATCCTGAAATCCCTTGGGCAGAAATGCGGGGATTACGAAACGTGTTGGCACACGAATATGATCGCGTCGATTTTGATATTATTTGGAGGGTGATTCATGAGGAATTACCACCTCTTGTTCCAAAACTGCGGCGTGTATACGAAGAAGGAAAGGAGTAATGGATTAAGGTTATCTCTGATCTTGATCGCTTTCTCTGTTCTCATCTCGTTTCATCCAGATTCTTGGATTTTCATAGCGCAGCCGGAAAAAGAGGTGCTCGATTTTCTGGTTGATCTCCCGCAGCTGCTGTTCCAAGTAGTCCGAGACATGGTAATATCGTTTGTTGACAGTATCTTTTTACATGAAAAAAGGGGAATTGTCACTACTTTATAAAGGTAACGAGTTAGATTGTTAAAATAGTGAGAAAAGATATTGTATAGAACGATTTGAGCTCACCGGCGATGTCCACGCGAAGCGGGGCAGCGTCCGGTGCAGCGATTTGTTATGCGATGCTCTCCAAATTTGTTAATGAGAGATACTCTGATGTATTTATAATTATTCTAACCGCTGTGATATCCACCTTGGATTCCGCCGGCAGTCGAGTACCGCTCGGACGCGAGCGACACCATCCTCAATGCGATAATAGACCGCGTAAGGAAATCGCTTGGAAAGGAGGCGATGGTAGCCGTTATGAATGGCATGAATGCGCAATGATTGAATATCGGACCATAGAGAATCAAGAAAATACTCGCCAAGACCGCCGGCCTGTCTTTCATAAAAACGAAACCCGTCCGCTAAATCAGCAGTTGCCTCATCGAGGACTTGCACCCTCATTTGAGTTGTTCTCTCAC
>CAZXSQ010000118.1:0-14631 GCA_964643335.1 uncultured bacterium | reverse complement strand
GCTTAATCTACAAATTGGTCTCAGATGACAATCCCCCAGATCAGGAGTTCTGAATTTACCAAAAAGGCGAACATACGGTGGTTCGCCTTTTTTTAGTTTTCATCTATAAATAGGGTTTTTAAATGGGATTTTATGGGTTGGCCTCGGTCGGTCAGCACTTTTAAATCTTTTTGAATTTGGCGTTGTGAGACATTAAATTTCCGGTGGATCATGCCAGTTGTCCACTTTTTTGGCTCTTTTTTGATCAGCTCGAGGATCATCAGGAGACGTTTTTCGCGTTCGGTTTTCTTTTCGTGTATCAATGAAGTGTTGTGGTGTTTCTTTTTGTGTTTGGCCAACATCTTATTGATGAAATGGATTCCGTCTTCATTCAAGCACAGCTCCACATGTTGGAGCAGCGCAACCGGATCGATAGACTTGGGGAAAACATGAAACACACCATAGACCGATGACTGGATGGCCTTTGCTAATTCATCCGGCTGGTTTGTGAGGATGATGACCGGAATATAGGGATAGTCTCGGGCAAAACGTTTTAACCAATCCAGCAATTCTTCATTGGACTTTTCTGAGAGGATGATGCAAAGTGCTATATCCTCTTTCTCAAGCATCGGGATTACGAATTCTATGGTATTGAAATATAATAATTTATGGTCTTTATTCAAAGTTTCGTATAAAGAATTCCCGATGGTTTTGTTTTTGTCGATGATGAGTATTGTTTTTGAGTCGTTGTTCATCCTGCTGCTCCGCTTGATGGATTATGGAACCATCGGCTCATCGGGATATTCGCCCTCCCCGGATTTTTTATGTTACTATATACCAGATAATGCAAAAATGCAATATTATTTGATGGGTGGAAGAATTGGGATTGAATGGGGAAGTGATGGGCCGAAAAGCTGATTCTACAGTGGTTTATCGGTAGCCTTCATAATTGATCACGGCGGATGGGGGTTCGAGTAAATCTTTTAAATGCCATAAGTATGCGGTGGCGTTTGGGCCTCCGGTGAGGACTTTGGTTCCGTCGGGGTGGAAACGGACGGCGAGCAGTATGCTCGAGCTCCACGAAAAAATAGATTAAACAAATGGAGGGCGGTAGTGTTTTTTGATGAAGGCGATGTTTTGGCGGGTCATTTCTTTGCATTGTTGGTGGTTTTCATGCTGGGATTCAAATATCAGCCAGCCGCCGTAGGCAATATCGGTCAGTTTTTGTAATGCAGCGGCCCAATCGATGCGCCATGTGTTCTGCAATATACGGCCTCGATTTTTTATGTGGACGGCGGCGATTCGTTCTTTTCCCAGCTGTTGAATTCCGGCTACCGCTTCTTTGGCATGACCATAATGAAACATGTTATCAGGGTCATAATAGACTTTAACTGAAGGATGATCGATCCTATCCACCAACTCTTTGTTTTCCTGTGGGCTTAAAGAATTCTCCAATCCTAGAACAATGCCGGCTTCCTGAGCGTGGGGGGCGATCTCCCTTAGGAGTGAAACTAAGGGACCATAAGATTGTTTATCTTTCATATCCGGGGCGTTATTCCTGAAAAACGCCACCAACATGACGCTTGCCCCTAGAATCTCTGTGGCTCGAATCGAGTGGACGAGATCCAGGCCGGAGTGTACTCCCCAAATCGGATGGTTCCATACTCCGGCAGTGCTTGGAATGTGCAATCCCCAGCGGTTTGCTTCCGCTTTATAGCGGCGGGCGACTGATAAATCCCGCATGTTGGGTCGGCCACTGGCGACTTGCAACTCCACTCCGGTAATCCTCGGAATATCGTTCGCCACTTTGAACGTGTCAAAATTCGCGACCATATTTTTCGATGGATCTTCCGGATTCCGGAGGCTGGCCTGGCGGATTCCGATTTTATAGGGAAGCCGTTGGTTTTTCTGATCCTGTTCCTGAGCGGGAACCTTAGATGTGTTTGCAATCAAAGGCATCGACGCAGTCGTATAAATTAAGCGTTGGATGAAATTTCGTCTTTTCATTATTTATCCTTCTGCAGTGTATTGAAACGGAGTACGAGGTGAATCATTCGATTTTTAAAGATTTTTAAAGTCCTTCTATTAAATATTCTTAAATCCCCCTGGATTTTGATTGAATGTGAATTTTCCAGGGCTGTTAGCCCTGGCTTTCATCTTTCATCTATAACCCCTTTGGGGTAGGAATACTAACTACATCGTTATCTAGTGACATTGTGATCTCTCCTGGGTTGGGGAATTATATATTTGTAAGGTCGTTGACATTAACGATGATTTTTTCTTGAGCGGAGAGGATAGCGCCTTGGCAGATTTGTACAGTCTGCCGGCCTATGTAGCCGTCGGGGTAAGGGGTAGCTTCGCCTGCGAGAACACGAGCAAAGTATTTCCACTGTTGAAGCGTCCCGTTGCCATTCGGCAGTTGTTTTTCCAGAGGCTTCGGAAGGTCACCTTGTTTGGGAAAGCCTCTTGGGCGGCCATAATTTATTGAGAGCTTTCCGCCAGTTAATTCGATGGTGCCATTGACGGCAAAAAAGTAGTTGGCGCCTGTGGAGCCGTAGGTGTATAGATTGCCGCCATAATTCATCATGGCGTCGTTGGCATAACGTACAAGCACACCGCCGTGATCGGTTGAGTCTCTTGAGCGCAGGGATAGATTGTTTACCTTTTGAAGACTGGCAACTGAAACGGGTTCACTGTCGAATATCCAATTGTTGATATCGACTATGTGAGCGCCCATTTCATAGACCACACCGCCACATTGTTCCTGAACCAGACGCCAATACTTTACCCCGGGGGGGTATTCATCCTCAGTGGGTACGCGCCAGTCGCCGCGATATGAATTGATATCCGAGGATAATATTCTGCCAACCTTGGCATTGCGAATTGTTTCGACAGCTGTTTTAAAACCAGGACTATGCCGCCGTTGCGTACCTATTTGTATGGCTCTTCGCGTGCGTTCGGCGGTGGCGATCATCTCATTGCATTCCCCCACTGTCAGGGCCATGGGCTTCTCACAAAAAACATGGTTTCCCGCTTCCAGTGCTGCCAACACGGCCTGTTTGTGCAAATGATTCGGCAACACCACAGCGACAGCATCCAGTTCTTCCTGCCTCAGCATTTTATCCATATCGGTGTACTTGCGCGGTTGGAAACTGCTGCGTATCAACTTTGCGCGACGATCCATTTTGTGAGGAACGACATCACATAGTGCGGTGATCTTGATCTCCGGTACATCGTTCAAGGTGGAGATATGGACTTTACTTCGATTTCCGCAGCCGATGATACCAATTTTGTATTGTCCATCTTCTCCTGGTTTGTTGATGATTAACGGACGTTTGTCAGCCAATACTTGGCGGCCATAAAAAGTAAGCCCAGCTGCTTCGCTCGCAATGACGCTTTTCTTAATGAAGTTTCGACGGGATAGTTTTTTTGAATTCACTTTTATCACCCTTTTGATTGATTTGCAAAAACATTTTTACTTTATATGGCTATATGTTAAAGGGTAATCTAGTAAGACGCAAAGGTCTATCTTTTACTTACTCGTTTAAATGGAATTAGTACACGATACTTGGTGGGCTTCGTCATACATGGCGATGATATTGTCTATCGCAATATCGGGCATGAGTGTGTGGCTGGGGCAGAGGATGAATCCTCCGTCCGGTTGCATGATTTCGATCATTTGCCGGATGGCGTGTCTGACTTCTTGTGTTGAAGCGTAAGGCAGCAATTCTTGTACATCCACACCACCATGAAAACATAGTTTCGAACCGTAAATTTCCTTCAATTCCTCCGGTGACATGCCTGTGCATTTCGGTTGAATTGGATTGAGAATGTCTACTCCGGCTTCGATCAAGTCGTCTATATATGAACGGACTGAACCGCAAGAATGGAAGAGTAATTTTTTTCCGAAATCATGAACCAAATCCGCCATTTCTTTTATACGAGGTTTAATAAACTCTCGAAACAAATCCAGACTAATCATCGGTCCCCGCTGGGTTCCTAAATCGCTGATCAAAAAGAAAATGTCGATATGGCCGCCGGCGGCTTCCATGGCCCGGAGCCAGTCGTTCTTGTAAAACTCTGTGAGTTTGCCGGTCATGAAGTGAACCCACTCGGGATGTTCAATCATATCGAGGAACATGTTATCAAGACCGCGAACCATGGCGGCACGTTGCCAGATATCGGCATAGCCGTATAACACAGCGTATCCTTCATTTTGGTAGATGCTTTTTTCGAGATGATCGTGAGTGACCCAATCATTGGAGGGCCAGTGGTGTTGTTCAATTTCGGAAAAAGACTGGGCTTGATCCAATGCTCCGCCGCAGGCCGAGAACATCCCATCATCAGTAGGACGAAAACGCTCTCCCCACATATTTTCAAATATATCGTTTTGGGGTAAGAAGACTTCCGGACCGATATAGTTATGATCAATCCAACGCAGGTCAATATGGAGCCGTTCGAGTAGCTCGCTTCTGGTAGAATAACCAAGAGAGTTGAGTAGGTCAGTCCAAACAGGGGCTTCTGCCCAGAAGTCGAGGGGAACACGATCGGTTGTTTGATGATTGATTGCGGATAATACTCGTTCTTTGCTGTTCATATTCTTTTCTGTAAAGGCCGGTTATCCTGGTCTTCTTTACATCCTATGTACCTCCTGCTTAAGTTAATGACATTGGGACGAACCCTACTCTTTCTACCAATATTACATTTTCTTTGTTAGGAATCAATTAATCTGCATTATGATCAGCGATTATCGACTTTCCCTTCAGCCAGATAATGGTTGCGGCTGTTATGGGAGCAAAGGCTCCAATATAAAAGATTACGCTGTATCCCCATATTCCTGCGATTTGACCGAGTAGGATGGCGGTTAACGTGTTTCCCAAATCCATCATGCCGGTGACCAGGCCGACGGATGAACCGCGCTGATTGGGTGGGGCAATTGCGTATCCCAAGGAAGTTACAGCAGGAAATATCACCCCGTGTGACAATCCACAAAGGACACCGGCCACAATGACTGTCGAAAGATTCCAACTAAGTTGGAGCAATACCAAGCCAATAGTATAAGAGATAAATCCTGGCAGCATAACCCGCAGTACACCAAACCGGTCACCCCAACGGCTGCCTGCAAATCGTATCAAAACTCCTGAGATTGAGAACGCCGTAAAGAAAAGGCTGAACGATTCTATTTCTCTCTGCTGTGAGAGTGGCGCAAGAAATGAATTAAAAGTGGAAAAAGAAATCGCATGACAAAGCGCAAATAAGAAAGCATATCTGAATTTGGGCAGTGAGAATATCACAATGCTTTTCTTTAAATTAAATCCTTCCAGGTGAAATTTTTGTTTGGGGACTGGAATTTGAGAAACCAGAAGAAAAGCGGCGATTCCGAAAATGGTTAAAACCAGAAAAAATAATTCTAAACCGCTGTGATCGATTATTTTTTCACCGGCAAAGGGGCCAAAGGTCACAGCGGACAGGCCTGATAATCCATACATCGCCACCGCTTCATTTCTTCGGCCGTCCGGGGCGGCCAGGGCGGCAAGTGTAAAAAAAGCAGTCATGTGCGCGCCCCATCCGATTCCTTGAATGAGGCGTAAAATCCAAACAATGGGAATCAACCCGGATTCAAGAGTCAGTAAATAGCCGATGCAGGGGAGGGAGAGACAAAGACTGCCAAGCATCAATAGAGGTTTGACGCCGAAGCGATCCACCGCATAACCGATAATGGGACGGCCTAAAACCCCGAATAAAGAGAAAATGCCCATGAACCATCCGATTGTTTCCGCTCCGCCACCCGCATAATCCACATACAATGGGTAGAGCGCATTATTTGAGAAAACGAATCCCATAAGAAAGTTATAAGAAAATCCCAAAATAAAGGTGGGAGTTACAAGCCGTTTATTTTGCGATAATTCTGAAGGCTCTGATTTTAACGACACTGAAAACTCCTGACTACAAGCTCGGTAATCCCTGAATTTTTTTTATAAAAACTAGTTCAAGGAACTTAAATATTTGATGAATAAAGTTACGTTTATTATTTGGAACGTTTAAAGCGTTATAGATATCTATTATACTTGATATCCCTCAAATCATCTGGAATGAGATTTATCTCACAAAAAAACATAAAAAAGTATTGATTTTATAGAAAAATATTATACGATGTTTCTGGTATACTAATTATTCTAAAATCCGTTTACGTTTCAAACTGAATAACGGGCCTTAAAAGGGAAACAATGATTTTTGAAAAAAGAGGAACCTTTTTGCTCCTTGCTGGGGTGCTGATCACCATCCCGATTGTGCTTTTATCAGGTTCGTGGGTTGGCATGCTTTTTCCTCTATTGATGGGCTGTCTAATATTGTTTTATCAGCATCACTTAAATTTAAAATCAAGGCTCGAATCTTTGGAAAGAAAACTCTCTGATGTCGAAGCGGAGCGGGATGAACTAAACGGTTACATTCGATCTTTTATCGATAACATGGTGGACGGATTCGTTTTTTTGATTCCGCTGAAAAATGAATCAAGACAAGTCACCGATATGGAATTGACTGAAATCAATTCAGCGGCAAAAGCCATGTTCAATATTGAATACGAAATAGCGGGGGAAAAACGTTTAAGCGGCGTTTTTCCTGAATTCAAGACAAGTGGTTTGTTTGATCTTTTCTTAAAGGTATTGGATACCGGGCAATCACATCAAGCGGATAATTTTGCGTTTAATGGAAAACATAATGAGAAAGTCTTTCATATTGTCATTTATAAGATCGGGGAGGGATTGGCTGTCATTTTACGCGATATTACTTTGAGGACTTATGCGGAGAAGGCCTTGAAAGAAAGTGAAAGCCGTTTTCGTGCAATTTTTGAGACGGCACAGGATCCCATCTTTCTGAAAGACCGGAATCTTCGCTATACGCTTGTGAATCCAAGCATGGAAAAATTATTGGGGATGTCTTCAGACCAGCTTATTGGTAAATCGCATTTGGAATTATCCGAAAGGAACGAAATCAATAATAGCCATCATAGGGACAAACGAGTATTGAACGGTGAAATCATTGAAGAAGATTTGGAAAGGCCTATCAATAGTGTCAAACATACCTTCCATGTTTTGAAAGTCCCGATTCGGGATTCTGCGAATAACATAGTCGGTTTGTGTGGGATCGCACGTGACATCACCGAAAGAAAACAATTGGAAGATAAACTTCGTCAGGCCCAAAAGATGGAAGCAGTCGGTCAGTTAACCGCTGGTATCGCCCATAATTTCAATAACATGCTTGCAGTGATTATGGGCAATTTAAGCATGGTCAAGAAATTTATGGATAAGAAGGCCGTTCGTTTTATCGATTCTGCCCTGGAGGGCTGCCAGCAATCGGCCAATATGATCAGCCAGTTAATGATATTTAGCCGGGATAAGATTATTGCCTCTTCCTCCATCGATATCAAATCGATAATCAACCAGGTCGTGGATGTATGCCGTAAAACCTTTGACCGGAAGATCGATATTACCAGTCAAATTGATGATAGGATACCTTTGATTCATGGAGACGCCGGGCAAATTCAGCAAATCATATTGAATTTATGTATTAATGCACGCGATGCTTTGGAAGTAGTTAAGCTCCAAGATCGGTTTCTCCGTATTGATATCCGTGCCAAAAAAACTCATCGCAATGAAAAAAAGTTTCCTGATAATGAATTATCAACAGGTGATTATCTCATGATTTCCATTGAAGATAATGGGACCGGTATGGACGAGGAAACCAAGAAACGAATTTATGAACCTTTTTTTACGACCAAAGAAGTTGGGAAAGGAACCGGATTAGGTCTGGCAACGGTTTATGGAATGGTGAAACAGCACAATGGAGTTATCGAATGTCATTCTCAACCCGGAGAGGGAACTGTTTTCAATATTTTTTTGCCGGCCGCAGAAGAAAGTGACAAAACAAAGGATGAAAGTAAGGAATCAACTGAGTTGCCGTCCGGGACTGAACGAATTTTGATTATCGATGATGAGTCGATGATTCGGGACATCGGCAAATCCATGTTGGAACAATACGGTTACAAGGTATCAGTAGTGGAAGATGGGCAGGAAGGATTGAACCTGTATTATCGCGAAAAAGACAACATATCCTTGGTGATTCTGGATTTGTCCATGCCAAAAATGTCTGGGGAGGAAGTACTGAAACGCCTGAAGAAATACGATCCTGATGTCAAAGTGATTATTTCAAGTGGTTATATGAATAACTACTTGAATGTAGATGGAGCCAATGCGTATTTGAATAAACCTTTTCAACTGCACCAGTTTTTACAAGTTGTCCGAAATGTCTTGGACGAAAAATGAACACCAATATCAATTTGACCGGGCATAATCATGCATAGCCCAAATGTTTTCAGCAGGGGTGTCGCGTGTGACCTCACAGCCCGCACTGACAATATAGCGGGAACCGGCTTGACGATGGCATTCGGCAATGGCATCCCGCACAGAATCAGGGGTTCCGTTTCGCAATACCGCCACCGGATCGATGTTACCCAATAGAACTTGACTTGGGGGCATTTTTTCTCGACCTTCTGATAGAGGGGACATCCAATCCAGATCGACGATTTCGCAGCCCAACCGCCCCATTCCCTCCAAAATGTGGCGTGTATTTCCGCAGATATGCAGACGTACCATTGCTCCCATCTCGTGCACACCATCTACCAGCCTTTTTTGATAGGGCCAGACAAATTCTTCATACAGCTGAGGGCTGACCAGCGAAGAGGCTGCATCTCCAATCCCCATAATATCGATACCTGCATCGATTTGTGCTTTCGCAAAATCGAGTTCTATCTTGATTACAAATTCAAATAAGCGCTGTACAAAAGAAGGATCCTCGTAAAAATCCAGCATGATGGTGTTAATGCCGCGAAGGTCAGCGGCTTCGGCGCAGGGGCCTTCAATCCAGCCTTCGATTAGTTTTTCATCGCCGATTTCTTTTTTAAATAAAGCCGCTGCTTTAACTCGGTCATGCATACGCCCGCCTCCAAGCGGATCGGGCACTTTTAGATGGTCCAGCACGGTTTTATCCGCTAGTAGGGATTTATAGTGATCAATGCCAGGTGGATCGTCTTCAGCATAAATGATATTCGATCCGCAATCGGCTGCTTCACGGCATGGATCGGAAATACAGGAGACGTAATCGAAATCGAATTTTTGGGCTGTATGAACTTGAGCCTCCACCATGACACGATGATCCATCGCGTAATCGAAATAGTTTGCACTGATTTGCCTGGCAGCGAATGTCATGGTGATCGGCATGAATGGCAGGCAGTCTGTTTCTGAACCTTGAATAAAGTTGATTACTCGTTCACGGCTTTTCATGGTTTGATTGTTCATGATATCTTCCGATGGTTTTAATTTTTTGCAATCGCTGAAAAGAACAATTAATAAAGTATGATTAATAGATTATTCACTTAATGTTAGGAAAAAAAGGGAAATGTGTGATTCCTATTTATGGAATCAGCCGCACCCCGGTTATTTCACATCTATTTTTCCCAACGGATACCAGCCGTCTGGGGCTTTCCCGTCGATTGCCAGCTTGACTTTGGGTTCATCGGACTGTAAACCGAGAATGGCAGTACTCAATTCATATTCTCCTTTTGGTAAATCGGATGGAATTTCGACGGAGTTGTCGTATAAGTTATCACCCGGCAGCCAGGTCCGTATATCCGCGTCCGTTCTAAGTATCGCCTGCTCTTTTTCATTTTTAAGCCTGAACGCCAGTGGAAACTGTTTATAACAGGGGGCTACTCCTTTATTTTCCCACCAGGAAGTAAAGGTCATTTCATCGCCGCTCTCAACCCAAGATGGATAGGTAAATTTGCGCAGCACGTATCGATACCCCATCTCCTTAAGCCACCGGTTGACCTGTGGCCACCACTCTTCCGGAACGGCTGAGGATTTGGCGTTGAAGGATGAGATGTGCCACTTTAATGATTGATTGATTATATAATCGATGTCCCATCCCATATCTTTCCAATGCTGCATCACCCAACACACTTCGAGTGAAACAGGCGCTTTCTTCCAGGCGTCACGCATGCCGAAATTGATGATGGCCTGCGGATAATAATCCTCCATGTGGTTCCAATTCTCACTGAAGCCGCCCATGTCTCCCAGGCAGTCTACCCGCCAACCGACATTTCTCTTTGACAGCCCGTATTTGTTGGTCTTTTCATCAGTCAGTAACATGATTAGATGCGTTTTTTTGAATGATTCCAAATAACAGTCCACCAACGCTGCTCTGGTTTTTTGTGTCAGCCGGGCCGAACCGGCTCCTTCTCCCCATGCGCCTACAATGGATAAATCGACACTCTCCAAATAGGGATGGCCGTCGTAACGTTTACCCAAGTCGCGAATCATCCCTCCGAAATGTTCCACATAGCGTGGGTCTTCCGGATCGGTTTGCCATTTCTTGACAGGCAGGTTTTCTTCTTCGCCTACCATCTCACGGTACCAGCCGGGTACATCCCGTTCATCGCCTGTACCGTATGGAGCGATGCGAAGCAGTAAGGTCTGTTTGCGCTGGTGCGCTGTTTCCAAAACCTTGTCGATCATGTCCCAAGCGTATTGGTCCTTTTCAGGCTCGATAAATTTCCAGTATACCCGGAAATAAGCAAGTGAAGTCATGGAATAATCTTCATTTTCCAGATTGCCGTCAAACTCCTGGTATTCAACAGGAAAGCCTTCTGTCCATTTCTTGCCCTCGTTCAAATTATCACCGTTGAAACGTTGGAATGTCATAAAACCAATGCCTGGATTGATCAGCACATCACCTATTTCGACCGGCCTGACTATAACCGTGTTCTGCGAAAATGCAGGTAAACACAATATCAATGCTAAAGCACTTATTATAAAACGCATGATAAAACTCCTTACTTTTTACTTTTCGATTGAGAATACACAGCCCTCATTTTTAGCAGTCAATTAATACTCTTTCTGCTAAACTACGGCAATCTCTCCATCAAATCAACAACGGCAGCCTTGAGTTGTTCGTCTTTGTTTTCCGATTCCGCTTCGGGAGTTTGGGGAATTATGATATCCGGTACAGCTCCATGATTCTCCATATCAGTGCCATCCAGCACATACCATCCGCGGAACGGCAGCCGAACATACGTGCCATCAATAAGCTGTGTACCTCCCGTGCTAATGACAGCACCATGCGTTTCCTGGCCAACCAGTGTCCCTCGTTCCAGTGTTTTAAATGCATGGGAAATAATTTCTGCATTGGAAAAACTTTTCTCATTGCACAGCATATTGATGGGCAGGGAATAGCGTTGGATGAACAGGCGATCCTGCGGGTATCCGGTTTTCATATTTGGATCAGCACCCCGTGGGACTGTATATGCATGAGGTTGCACCATAATCGAAGCGAGCACGCGATCCGTCGTCCATCCGCCACCGTTATTGCGTACATCGATAATCAATCCGTCCTTATCGCCTGCCGCCGCATATAAATCCCGCTCGAAAACATCCAGCGAGGATTGATTCATCGCCTGGATGTGAATGTAACCAACTCGGCCACCTGACCATTCCTCGACGAGTCTGACTTTGGTCAACCGCCAGTCTTTGTATTTTAATTGACGTTCCGCTCCCCAGCTGATAGGAGTCACTAATACATTCAATTCTTTCTTCTCGTCATTATCCAATTCCCGCTGAATTGTTATCAGAGTTTCTTTACCGATTCGTCCTTCCAAAAAGCTTTCAACTGTATCGGCCGGAGCAAACGATTTGTTTTCAATGGCTGTGATGATATCGCCTGCTTGAAGAGACATGGGTTCTTTATCCGCAGGTGACTCAGGGACAATATCGATTACCTTAAATCCCTCGGTGACTCGCTCATGGATTGTTCCCAGACGCCCCTGCGATTCAGCTATGGAGGGCAAATCATCGCTTGCATAAATCCCCAAATGTGAACCGTTCAGTTCTCCCATTAAACGCATGGCAACGTAATTAAATTCATCTGCCGTTCGTGTATTTAACACCAACGAGTGATATTTCTCGGTCAATCCATCCCAATCGAGTCCTTTCATAGTAGGATGATAAAAGATTTCACCGAGAATCCTGGCTGCTTCGAAAAACTTCTGGCTGGCTTGTTTTTGCAGGTCGATTTGAATTTTGTCTTCGATATCCACATACTCGGCATCTCCACCATCTGGGTTTACAGAACCCGCCCTTCCTTTGGTAACGAAGACAACTTTTTCACCTTTAAGATCAACATGCTGAACATCCACCGAATCTGTTAAACGCTTCAGATCACTGCCATCCCATTTAATGGAAAACAATCCCGATTTACCGGACTTCCCTGTAAAAATAAGGCGATCTCCTGCTGGGGTTATTTCGTTATTGTATTCGTTTCCGTTTAGAGTTGTCACTCGCTGAAGCCTCAAATAGGCATCGTCTAATTCCAGCTCAAGCTCTTGATCTAACAGGGATTCTGTTTCTTCGTCTTTTTTCTCTTCGTCACCGCTATCATCATCTTCATCCTGCGTCTCCGATGTCTTCAGCGGCTTGCGTTTTTTTGCTGCTTTTGCAGCGTCTTCGTAGTAGTCTGCCAATTCTTTTGGTGTAAGCCCCTCTAATTTTTTGTCGAGATAAACCATCCACACATCAAACTCTTCATTGACGCGCTCAGAAATGAAACTCAGAATTTTCCCATCCGCCGACCAGCGGGGGGTGGTATCATTATCCGGATGTTGACTGATGTTTACCGGTGCTTCCGATTGATCGATAGGTACAATCCAAATATCCGAATTGAAGTTCCGGTCATTTTGATGATAAGCGATATATTGGCTGTCTGGACTCCAGCGCCACTGAATCGAGAAATCCCATCCACTAAACAGGTTTTGGATATCGCCGGTTTCCAAGTTCAGTAACATCAAATCGCCACGTCCCCGCCGAAATGAAAGATATTTTCCATCCGGCGATGGTTGAGGCATCCTATCATTGTGTTCTGTCACCACAACTGGGGTGATTACAAATTGCACAGCATCGTGCCATCGCTTTGGATCGAGTTCTTTGGGTAACTCCTCCTCCTCTTCTTTCTCCTCGTCCTTATCACCTTCTTCTTCCTTATCTTCCTCTTCGTCATCATTATTATCTTTTTCTTCTTCTATTTCTTCATCTTCTGTATCGTCTTCTGTTTTTTCCTCGCTCTCCTCCTTCTCTCTTTTATCAGGATGCACAATCGCTTCATATTCATCTTTGACCTCGTTGCGAGTTAATGCAACAGTCGCGCTATAGATGGAATCTGTCCCCGCTTCATCACTGACAAAATACAGTTTCAATCCATCAGGAGACCAGGAGATCTCTTTTTCACGCGCGTGTGAATGAGTAACACGCAAAGTGGGGCTTTTTTCTTCAATATTCCGCACATAAACCTCACCATAAGTAATAAATGCCATGACTTTCCCATCCGGACTGAGAGCCGCTTCCGATATTTCACGATTAATCGTCTTTAATTCATAGTTGAATGATTCATCTTCCGAAGCGTGAATAGAGAGGTCAACAGGTTTTCCACCAGGTGTATCCAACTGTAGCGTGTAAAGCGTATCCCAGACCAAAAACACAGCCTTATGCCCATCGGCGGCGATATCAAAATCCTGGATATCATTCTCTTTGAACGAGGTAAGCCTTTCCGGGTTTTCATCCGAATCCCCCACCTTCATCCGATACAAATTGACACATTTAAACTCTCTGTCAGAAAGGAAATAGAGTGAATCGTCACTACCCCATTTTGCCTTGCCGTCATTGCCAGTCCATTGGGTCAGCTGTGTAAATGTATTTTCACTCTGGCCGAATAACCAAATATCGCGATCGTCCGATCCGCGATAATGCCGTCGGCTCCAACTAGAACCTCCACGGGTAAATGCAACCTCATTCCCATTTGGACTCACTACTGGATGGCTTCCAAAAGCATCATGCACGCGAAGAATATCCCCTCCATTGATCGAAATCATGTAGGGACGTGGTGAACGATAAAGATCCCCTTCCAATACAGCGGAAAATAAAATGACTTCATTGCTCTTTCCATCGACACCGAAACCGGTCAGCGAACAGCCGCGGTCGATATCGGTAATTTGTTTGATACCGGTGCCGTCCGCATTCATAAGATAAATATTCATAAAACCGCTGCGGTCGGATTCAAAGGCGATTTTTTCTCCATCGTCACTCCACGCCGATGCCAACTCATTGCCTGGATGCGTCGTCAAGCGAACTGCAGTCCCGCCGCTTGAAGGTATCTTCCACAAATCCCCCCGCCAGGAAAAAACGATTTCTGTACCTTGCGGATTGATCGACGGATACCGAGGCAGTTTCACATTCCCTGAAGAAGCAACACATTTAATACCCCCAGCAATTAGCCCAACCAACAATAAAAAAAACAAAATAGCTGTAACCTGTCTTTCCATTGATTTCTCTTCCTTTTATGTATTCATTCAAATATCCACTTTACCAAACATAATAGTGGATGACAATTACTTCTCATCTTATAGCAAAATTATTAAAAATTGCAGGTTAAATTCCTTTCCACCACTTAAATTGAATTCAAATTTTTTCTATTCAAATGGATTTACAAGGGGTATAATAGAAAACTGGAGAGTGCGAAGTTCTACTAACAATTAATGATAAGAATAAG
>CAZXSQ010000117.1:1705-14691 GCA_964643335.1 uncultured bacterium | reverse complement strand
GTTCAATCAAATTTTTTGACCGTTTTGAGCTCAATTTGAGTGATAAGAGACTAAAGAGAATGAACCTTTTCCAAGGGATTTACGTGGATTTAATTTTAAAGGCGCGATCCTTAGAAAAGCAGAACTTTCCTACACTCATCTGGATTATACCAATTTTGAAAATGCAATTCTCGACAACGCCCGTTTTAGAGGAGCATCCCTCGGTGCTGCGAATTTCAAACGGGCCTCCATGCACAAAACTCATTTATGGAATGCCTGGCTGGAGGACACCAAACTGGCGTATGCGGATTTAACCGAGGCTGATTTGGGCGATGCTAATCTAAGCAAAACCGATCTCTGGTGGGCAAGACTCGATGAAGCCAATCTACGCGGTGCTGATTTGACTAATGCCAACCTTTGCTGGGCTAGAATGCCGATGGCGGATTTATGGGGAGCCAACCTGGAAGGTGCCAGTTTTGAAGGCACCAATCTCCAGGCGATAAAAGTCAATGATGACACAAACTGGGGATTGTATGAACCGGATCAGGGTAATCCATTGATGGTATCGTTAAGCGAGCTGGGACGCTCGTTCCGGACTTTCAACATTACTCGGATATACTCGGCTTTTTATGAACTGTTCAGATCATTGGTGAGAATCGCCTCCAGGATTTATTGGGGCAAACCGGCTCCTATCATGTATCTCGATAAAAACGCTTCAACAGATGAAGAATTTAAAATCGCCCGCTTTGTCTACAGCCAGGCTTATGAGGCCTGCAAAGCGGCCGGTTTGAGCGATAAGGCCGGTTGGTTCTTTTATCGGGCACAAATCTGCCGCCGTAAAAGCCAGCATAAAAAGTGGAGCCCGGGCTGGCTGCTGGAATATTTCGTCTTCGATTGTATATCAGGTTATGGCGAACGCCCGCGCTGGGTGATCGCCTCCATGCTAGTAGTAATGACTTTCTTCGGTATGGTGAATTGGATCGGGGGAATGTATGGTGGCTTTATGTATAATGGTGAAGAATACTGGGATATCGGTTTCTTCGGGGGATTGTATTTCAGCATCGTTTCCTTTACCACTGTTGGTTATGGAGATATTACTCCCAACCATTATGCAACCATAGGCAAAATACTTCGCTTTATCAATGTGTTCGAATCCTTGTTGGGCGCCTTACTGATTTCACTTGCATTGGTAACTTACACCCGCATCGCCATTCGGGATTGACTCAATATTCAATTCTCGGTAGAACTTGGAAAAAGTTACGGTCTTGCATTAAAATAGAAAAACGAGACCACTCTTACATAGATTGTCCTAAGCACAATATAAAAGAAGCAGGAGTTATCATGAAAAAATTACTTTTGGTCTTGATCATATTCAATTTACTTTTTTTTGCAGCGTATGTGGAAGCGGCAGAGATTTATGCCGGATTGGCAAAAGCGGATATTACCCCGCCAACCGGTGGAAAAACCACCGGATATTCATCGGCGAAACCGTCTAATGGAATACACGATCCATTATTCAGTAAAGTGTTGATCTTGAAATCGGAAGACAAGGAAATTGCCATTGTCAGCGTGGATTTGTGTGTTTTTACCTCGTCATGGCTGCATGAACAAATGCCCGAACTGGGAGTGGATCATCTTCTTGTATTGAATACCCACACTCACGCCGGCCCCAGCATGAGTCAGGATGACTTCCCCTCAAAAGAAAAACCCTGGGAAAAAGTGGTGGAAGAACGCACGCTCAAGGCCATCAAAAAAGCGCGGCAAAACATGTTTCCCGCATACTTCGCACCCGGAAATGGCAGCATTCAGTTAGGGTACAACCGGCTGGTGCGCCAACCGGAAGGACATGCTATCACTCACTTTGAAAATCCGGAACGAATACCCTATGACCCCGTCGATCCCACAGTGGGAATTTTAAGAATTACAGATCAATACAATAAAATACGTGCAATCCTGGTCAATTATGCCTGCCACCCGGTTGTACTCGGTCCCAAAAACCGTAAGATTTCAGCCGATTTTCCAGGTGTAATGCGGGATGTGATACAAGAACGCCTGGATGGAGAAGTCGAATGTTTCTTTATACAAGGGGGATGCGGAGACATCAATCCGCTTATCATGGCTCGAACTGGCGATCCCGAAAAGGATTTTCCAATGGTTAAAACGATGGGAACCCTTCTCGCCGAAGAAACACTTGACGCCTTGAAACGAATGAAAAATGTGGATGGGAAATCCGGAAGCATCTCCTATGCATCCGATATATTGGCCGTAAGAAATCGTTGGAATCCTGATGAAGAAAGAAAAGTAAGCGTTACATCCATAATGCTAAATAACGAAATTGGTATTGTCACCATGCAGGGAGAACCATTCCACAAATTCCAAGTGGATTTGCGTGAAAAAGCCGCTCTTCCTCACACTTTTTTCTTCGGCTACTGCGATGACGCCGGTCTGGATTGGGCCAGATACATACCGGATGTCGAATCGGCAGCTCGCGGCGGTTACGGCGCCAGCGACACCACCCATGTAGCCGTAGGAACCGGTGAGCAATTAATTAATCGTGGGATCGCGATGTTGTATGAATTGCGGGGGATGTTAAAACCGGAACCACAACGGCATATACACAAATAAGCCACTACCCCCCTAAAAGTAATCGTTACTTTCAGTGAGAATCCAGAATCAACTTATTCTTTTTCGTTTATAGTTTAATAAAATTCCTAAAGCAGATTTCAAACAGTCATCGATTTGTTTCATTATTTGATCAGAAAGGCTGCCTATTATTCGAAGTATAAGAGATTGATCGTAGGTAATTAAATTTTCACATTGAACTACAGAATTGAGACGAAGTCCCGTTTGCTGGCCCACTTTTGTATCTATATCTATATAATATTGTGTTTTCGCTCCTACTCTCCTATGACGGCTTCCTGTGATGAGAGCTAAGATTGTATCATCGAGTTTTTGATTCCAGACATCAGACTGGACAACGAGAGCGGTACGTACTTTTCGTCCAGTTTGGTCACTGTAAGGAAAATCGACAAGCACAACGTTGCCTCGATGAATTTTCATGATTGATTTCTTGGATCAAGATCATTATAGATGTCCATATTCTCATCATCCCAACCACCGCGCAATCCTGCTTGAATGAGCAAGTTTTGTTGCTCTTCACTCGTAAGTGGATTATCATTATAGAAACGGTCTTGCATCATATCGTACACTTCTACTGGTAAAATAACATATTCTACATTCGTCTCAGGATCTGCAAGATGTACTGGTTGCTCAGATGCACGAACTGCCTGGCGAAGTTCTTTTGGCATTTTAATCATTGTAACCTCGGGGTTTCTTACCAATGTGTCTATAGGAATCGATTTCACCTTTTCATTTACCAAATTAAATACCAATCTGATTTTCTCATACTTAAACAAGTGATTCTAATTAATCCAGATTTAGTTATTCTTATTTTTGTCAGAGAACGCAATGCTTCATTGACTGATTCTTCGGTAGGGAATTCTTTTGCCACATCCGGCCTAAGCAGAACCAGGTTCGATATGCTTCCAAATATTTCCCTCGAACACCAGATCCAAGGTCTTCACGTTTGTATTCTGGGTGGAGTTCGTCAGAATTATCCTTCTTCATAAATTTTCCTTTCATGACGTGTATTCCATTGTATTCCCTCTTCATCAAAAAACAATAGTCCAAAAATATCATACAGCATTCTTCTTTCATAACCATCTCACATTCAAAAGCCAAGGAAATTCTTGGATTTAAACTTAATTTCATTGCAATCACTTGTATTTGAGAAATTAGGAATAAAATATTTTTGCTAAAACTTCGTATACTGTTTAATAAGGTATGCAGGAATCATTCAAGAAAAGGTGACCGTCCATATGGAAAAATATATTTATGGTATTGTTCTTATTGTTGTCGTCCTAAATGGGAAAGTATTAATTGCTGAAGATTCTCCGTCTAAAAATTCCTACACAT
Source organism: uncultured bacterium (assembly GCA_964643335.1). GTDB lineage: Bacteria > Hinthialibacterota > Hinthialibacteria > Hinthialibacterales > Hinthialibacteraceae > CAZXSQ01. The sequence goes on along the minus strand of CAZXSQ010000117.1, from coordinate 10,737 downwards.
ACTCACATTTACCCAATAAAGAATTCATGAAACGCTGGCTGATCTGCGGAGCTTTTCCGGTGGATCCGACTTCAGCCACGAATACAATTTCAACCCGCTCAACCTCGGTTGACGATAATTCGACAACAATTTTTCAAGTCTTCGAAAATCAACTCATTTCCAAAAACAATACGCTGCAGCAACTCAGAACATTCGATTCCGATCTTCTCAGTGAACATGGTGGTGAAAGTGATATGCGTCCACAGGAGGGGATGACACATCATTACTACGATTCCGAGTATACCTGGCAGGTATATCAGAGCAATGAAAATATAATCGACTTCCAAAGTATTTATGGCTCTCTGGAATTCATGATTGCCTATGCCTACGCTGAAATTGAAATGCCTCAAAAACAACAAGCCCACATTTATCTCGGCAGCGATGATGCAGCCAAAGTATAGCTCAATAAAAAGTTGGTTCACGAACGTTGGGGAGGCCGCGCGACCTATCCGGATAGCGACAAAGTGCCGGTTGAGCTGATTGAAGGGAAAAATCGCCTCTTACTGAAAATTCAAAATGAAATCGGTGACTGGTCGTTTATTTGCCGCATTATTAATCAAGACATCCAAGATGAAATCAAAAAAGAACGCCAGCAGCAAAGATGGGAACCAAGTCCCGTAGAACAAGTATTAGAACGCAACAAAGTTGTCATTCTTACAACCTTTATAGCTTTTGGAGTCATCGGACTGGTTGTATTGATTGCTTTGGTTAGAGGTAAATTTTAATTGTATTTCAATTCAATGCATTCTCATCTCTCTCAACCGTTTCATGACATTATTCTCACCACGGCCAAAATAATCATGCAAGTTAATATATTCTTTGTAGAGAGCTGAGTATTTTTTGTGCCGTTCGGCGGTAGGTCTATAAACCTCGTTCCGTAAGCTGGCCATATTCTTTGCCGCTTCTTGCGGTGTATCATATCCTCCGTTTGCTTTTCCAGCGGCAACTGCTCCCAAAATCGCCGCCCCCAAAGCGCAGGTTTCTGATGACTCCGCGATCCGTATCTCCAAACCAGTCACATCGGCGTAGACCTGCATCAGCAATTTATTTCTTTCCGGCAATCCACCGCAAGCATATAATTCGTTGATGGGTATACCGCATTTCGCAAACGCCTCAATAATCTTACGTGTCCCGAAAGCGGTCGCCTCGATCAAAGCCAAATAGATTTCTTCCGGCTTCGTGGTTAATGTCAATCCCAGCAGCATACCCGATAGTTCCGCATCCACCAAAACAGACCGGTTACCGTTCCACCAATCCAGTGCGATCAATCCGCTCTCACCGGGTTTAAGCGCTTTGGCCCGTTTTTCGAGTAGCTGATGAACCGTAATTCCCTGCTCTTCGGCTTCTGAAAAAATGGAATGAGGAGCACAATTTTCGATATACCAGGCAAAGATATCCCCTGTCGCAGGTTGTCCGGCTTCGTATCCATAAAAACCGGGCAGGATTCCATCCTTTACGCATCCACACATGCCCGGCACATTCACTTTCTTTTCAGAAAGCAGCATATGGCAGGTTGATGTTCCCATGACCATCAGCATTTTACCCGGCTGGGTCACCGACGATCCTGGAACTGCAGAATGCGCATCGATTATCCCTACAGCAATTGCAGTACCGGGTTTCAATCCCGTCAGCCGTGCCGCTTCCTCTGTCAATTCACCTGCTTTACTGCCCAACGGTCGAATATCGGTTGAAAGCTTGGTTCCAACGATATTTTCAAGTTTGGGATGCAGTGTTCTTAACAATTCGGGCGAAGGAAAACCTTCTTCTTTATCCCACATGCCTTTATATCCCGCCATGCATGAACTTCGCGCTTCCTGCCCGCACAATTGTTCCACAACCCAGTCTCCCCCCTCAATAAAACGGTCAGCAGCATCATAAATCTCTTCATCTTCATCCAGGACTTGCCAGATTTTTGGGAAAATCCATTCGGATGACATCTTCCCACCATAACGCTCCAAGATGGGATCATTCCGTTCTATCACCGCCTGTGTGATTTTATCCGCCTCCGGCTGGGCGGCGTGATGCTTCCAAAGTTTTACCCACGCGTGGGGACGATTCTTGTATTGATCCAGTTGGCACAACGGCGTACCATCATTTTTTACCGGCAGCACAGTACAGGAAGTGAAATCGGCCCCGATACCGATCACATCCTCCGGCGAAACATTCGCATGTTGCAACACTCCGGGAATGCAGGTCTTCAGGACTTGCAGCCAATCATTCGGATCCTGCAACGCCCAATCCGGCCCGAGCCGGGTTCCATCCGGAAGGCTTTCATCCATCACTCCGTTGGCATAAGTATGCGCTTGAGACGCGACTTCTTCCCCGGTTTCCACATCGACCAGCAGTGCTCTTCCTGATTCAGTTCCAAAATCTATACCCAATGCATATTTTTTAGCCATCATGTTCTCCTTATTCCTTAGGAGTTATACTTTTCCTCAAAAAATAAATGATAAACATATCTTAATAACATATCCCCTAAAAAAAGAACAGGGAACAACGTATGTTCCCTGATTATTATTGACTCTATTGTTTTGGTCAATGATTTTATGAATCGTAATCATATATAAGTTATTTTTTAAGAAAGCCGTTTACTCACTCTTTCCAGTTGGGCTTTCATCCGTTCTGGAAATCTATCTTCGCACTTTTGAAGAAAACTCTTGATATCCGGCAGGTCGGCTTTATAGGCCTCTAAATCCACAGATAACAGTTCATCCATGCTTTCATCTGAGATATCTAAACCGGAAAGATCGATTTCATTCTTATTGGGTAAGTAACCAATGGGAGTTTCTTGTACACCGACATTGTCGCTTACCCGGTCACACATCCATTTCAATACACGGCTATTTTCACCAAAACCGGGCCACACAAATGTACCGGCGGGGGACTTGCGGAACCAGTTCACATAGAAAATTTTGGGAGCTTTATCGCCAAGTGTGTCACCCATTTCAAACCAATGTTGAATATAATCGCCAATGTTGTACCCGCAGAATGGAAGCATAGCGAACGGATCTCGGCGTAATTTTTGTTTAATATCGAGTGCCGCCGCTGTCGTTTCCGATGCGGCCGTCGCTCCTAAAAACACGCCATGATTCCAATCAAGGGCTTCGGTAACCAGGGGCACAACTGTACTTCGGCGGCCACCAAATATGAGAATATCGATGGGGACTCCTTTTGGGTCATCCCAATCCGGACAAATTGCAGGACATTGGCTGGCCGGAGCAGTAAACCTTGCATTTGGATGAGCACCCGGCTCCTTACTATCAGGCGTCCATTCACGGCCTTTCCAGTCGATTCCGTGGTCAATTGTTCCATCCATGCCTTCCCACCATACATCGCCGTCATCAGTCAATACACAGTTTGTGAAAATGGAATTTTCAAGGACACTTCTCATTGCCATAGGATTGGTCTTGTAATTAGTGCCAGGAGCAACTCCAAAGAAGCCCGATTCCGGATTTATGGCGTAAAGGCGGCCATCGTCACCGATTTTCATCCAGGCAATGTCATCGCCAATCGTTTCCGCCTTCCATCCCGCAATGGAAGGTTGCAGCATGGCCATGTTAGTCTTGCCACAGGCACTGGGAAAAGCGGCTGCGAGATGATACTGCTTCCCTTCAGGACTGATCAAACGCATAATCAGCATATGCTCCGCCATCCAGCCTTCCCGCTTCGCCATGTTGGAAGCAATGCGCAATGCCAGACATTTTTTGCCCAACAAGGCATTTCCACCGTATCCGGAACCAAAAGACCAGATCATATTTTCTTCAGGGAAATGGGAAATATATTTCTTTTCAATAGGCGCACAGGGCCATTGGCCATGGTCACTTTCTCCAGGAGCCAGTGGTTTGCCGACAGAATGGAGACAGGGAATAAATTCACCTTCTTCACCCAAAAATTCCAGAACTTCATTTCCGACACGGGTCATGATATGCATGTTGACGACCACGTAGGGGCTGTCGGTTATTTCAATACCGACCTTGGCAATAGGAGAACCTATCGGTCCCATAGAGAAAGGAATGACATACATGGTTCGCCCCTGCATGCATCCATCATATAAAGAACTCATGGTTTTCTTCAATTCATCGGGATTGATCCAATTGTTAGTAGGCCCGGCATCTTCAGGTTTTTTGCTCGCTATATAAGTACGGTCTTCTACGCGAGCGACATCGGAAGGGTCTGAACGGAATAGCAGGCTATTTGGTCTCTTTTTCAGTGCAATGGCCAATCCTTCATCTACCATGTTTTTGCTCAACTCGTCATATTCCTCCTTCGATCCATCGCACCAATGCACATTTTCCGGCTTGCATAACGCTTCAATCTCGGATACCCAATCTAATAATTTTTGGTTTTTTGTCATACGTTCAAATCTCCTTGTTGATATCTTTGTCTATTTAAAGATTTTTCATGCCGCCGGAATTAAATTACACTTAGCATTAACATATACAGACTCATGATCATATCCGCCAAAGGAACATGAAAAATCAACCTCCGCCACTTACAGGTACGACAATTATATTTTTATAACACCTGTACCGAATGATAGAACAAATACTATATAGCTTTTCACGCATTAAGGCAAGAATTATCTCAATTTTTGCCACAGCAGTAAAGATGCCAAATGGAGAAGAAAGTATTGATTAGCCTTCAGGAGCTTCGGATTCCGATTCGGGAGAAAAAGCCGTACGCCGTAAAACATCGCCTCGAATCCCCCCTATCGACCCCCCAAACGCGGCTTTCATAAAGGGCACTCCCAAAAGAGAAAGAAGCCAATAACCGAATATTGAATATAAAATACCGACCGCTAGATTCACTTCATACGCGGCATATTTTTGGAAAAGAAAAATGATGGCTGAATCCCTTGTCCCCATTCCCGACAACGTAACCGGTATCAAGCCAATAAAAATCGCGATAGGCAAAGCGGCAACAATATAAAAAAAGGGGACATTCGCATGAAAAGCCCTGTAACACAACCAGGACTGTAAAAAGGTACAAAACCAATTCAGAAACGTAATACACAGAATCAAGAAAAAAGAAGAACTTTTCAACACCATCATTTTGGTGGCTTCCAGAAGATTAACCGCCAATGACCTCCATTTAATAGGAACCAGTTGAACCATCGGAGACGCCGCAAGAATAAAAAACAAAAAAACTCCCACCAAGATCAAACCGGCAATGGAAGCCGCTGTTTCAAATTTATACATCAATCCAAATACCAAAGCGTAACAACACAAGGCGATAACATCCATCAAACGTTCAGCCAAGATAACTCCCGTTGTTTTGGAATAAGGAAGAATATTTTTAAGGAATAAGGCTTTGACTAAGTCCCCGGATTTAGCCGGGGTAATGGCACCCAAAGGCCAGGCGGCCATCACGATCTTGAAACTTTCCCAGAATCCCAAATGGACCTCCAATTGGTGGACAATGACATTCCAACGCACAGCACATAACACGGGAAAAACAAGTGTTAGTAGGGTGGCGGCCAAGAGGTACGATGCTTCCGCTTCTCTCACCGTCTCGATTGCTTCATAAAAATCCACGCTGAGAAACAATATTCCGAGGATGATCAGAGTAAACGCCAAAAGAATCCATCTTCGCTTTATTTTCATAATTGAACACACATTCGCATCGAAATAATGTTGAATCAGCCCACATTAATACTTATGAACTGCGATACACCACTTGCCCGCCAACAATCGTATATACAACTTTCGTTTCCAATAGTTTTTCTTCTGGAACAGAAAGAATGTCTTTCGAAAACCTGTTATATCCGCCAATTTTCCGGGTGTCAAAGAACCTTTCACATTCTCTTCAAAAGCAGCATAAGCGGGATTCAAAGTATATGACCGCAAGGCCTCTTTTCTGTTCATTCTCTGAGCGGGAAAGAAAACCTAGCCGCCTTTCAATTTTCTCGTAACCGAAGCGTAAAAACAAGCGATAGGATCCACATCTTCAACAGGCGCATCTGTCCCATTAACAATCACAGCTCCTGTATTCATCAAACTGCACCATACATATGCCCCTTCCTCCGCGCGGTTTTTTCCCAATCGTTCTATAACATAAGGTGCATCGGATGTACAATGACATCCCTGCATGGCCGCAATGACACCCAGTTCGCCAAAACGGGGGATATCATCCGGATACAGATGCTGTGCATGTTCAATGCGCCAGCGCATATCTTTTTTAGAGGGATGGTTCTTGAAGGTTTTTTCATAGATATCCACTACTTCACGATTAGCCCGGTCACCTATGGCGTGTGTACACAATTGAAAGCCATTATTAATCGCAATTTGTGCTGTCTTTTCTATTGATTCGATAGACGAAACATTCATCCCAACACTATCAGGCAGGTCGGAATAGGACTGAAGCAGCCAAGCCCCATGGGTCCCCAATGCACCATCCATAAATCGCTTGATCGCTCTTACAGTAAGAAACTTGTTGCCAAAACCAATAAGCCGGTACTCTGAAATTCGCTTTTGAAGTTCATTATTGCTTTCATTGATCATAACCCATAAACGAATTTTCAACCGTCCGGCTGAAGCGAATTCCTTGAATTTGTCGATCATTTCAAATGATGAACTGGCGTCGTGAAAACTGGTAATACCTTTGGAAACACACTCTTCCATGGCTAGTTCAATCTGCTGTTCCAGTTCCGCCTCTTTTTCCTCTTTTGTGCGATCTTGTCGGGATTTTGAGTAAGCCGAGTTTACAACTCCCTGGGCCACACCAATCGGATTATTCCTGCTGTCTCTTAAAATAGTTCCGCCCTCTGGGTCTTTGGGGTCTTTGGAAATTCCGGCCAATTCCATCGCCTTGGCATTGGCAAAACACATATGCCCGCTGGCATGAGTCAATAACACCGGATTCTGAGGGGAAATCTTACTCAGCGCATCATGCACAGGATATCCCTCCACGTTCGGTTCAGGAGCACCATTCCATTTTTCTTGATGCCAACCGGAACCGATAATCCATTGTCCCAGTGCAGCACTCTTTACCGCTTCTTCCACCATGGCAATGCTTTCATTCCAATTCTGGGCATTGGTTATATTCAGTTGCATTTTTGCCCGGCCTATACCGATGAGATGAGCATGACCGTCAATAAATCCAGGGACAGCCAATTGTCCATTCAAGTCGATTACTTTCGTCCTATCATCGATATACGGCTGTATCTCCTCATTACTACCCACGGCTATAATCGTATCCCCTTCTGCGGCAATCGCCTGCGCTACGGGATTGGATTCGTCCATCGTAACAATTTTGCCATCTTTCAAAACAATATCCGCTGTTTCTTTTTCATTTGAATAACTTCTCATGATCGAACAATAAATAATGAACAGTACGAAGAAACAAAACACTTCTAAAATTCTGCTTATCATTGGCTAATCCTCCAATGATCTCACTCTACATCATGCAACCATACTATAACTTGAACTGATTCTGAAGGAATTGTTACAGTGAACTTTCCAATTTTGGACAGAAACACAATCATAACAAAAATACAAATGAAATAGGTTCGTCTCTATCATCTTATCGATTGATTGTTTATTATAGATATTTATCATGGGAGTGCGGATCACCTGAAGAATGTCTCATGCAGGTTAGACACACAGGTCTAACCCTACATATCTTAGGGGCAATCCCAATGTCATTATCTTAACTATGGTAATAATGTTTTTCACCCTTCAAAAAAGGTTAGATAAGATAGCTAAGTTAAGAGTGTTTTTCACCCTGAAAAGGGTTAGATATGATAGCCCAGGGCAATCGCCCTGGGGACAAATTGTAATAACCAAAAACCCCTGAAGGGGTGTAAGAATCCTTAATTTAATGGCACTGGAGGCAAGCCTATGTGATTGCCCTCCCTCCCAATGAATAAACATAGAATCGATTATTATCATGATCACAACAGCAATCATCCTGGCCGCAGGCCGCGGCAGCAAAATCTGGCCATACAGCGATACACGGCCTAAAGCCGCATTACCGGTGGCAAATCGTGCCGTCATTCGATGGCAAATTGAAACGCTCCAAGCCTGCGGCATGGAAAAGATTATCGTCATAACAGGCTTTCTAGCCCCGCAAGTTTTCCAGGCTGTTTCCGGATTCACTGGAGTGACATGTATCGAACAATCCAGAACAACCGGAACAGCAGATGCACTCTTGTTAGGATTGAAGGCTGCAAAAGACGATGAGGATTATCTTGTTGTCTATGGCGATGTGCTTTTTGCTGAAGAAGATTGCCGCAACCTTCTGCAAAAATTCGAAAATATAAAAGCGCCTGTTGTCTTGGTTCAACCGGTAAGACATTTGGAATCCAATGAATGGCTCTGTGCCAATGTCGAAAATGAATCAATTAATGGGATATTGGGACACCCCCGAGAAGCCAGCCACCGTTTAGGCGGAATATACACCTTATCAAAGGATATAATCCCTTATCTTGAAAACAATCCGGGGATAATGACTTCGGTAGAAGTAGGCAACATGCCTCCTTTCGAATTCGAATTAGCGGAATCATTGAGTCTTTACCTCCAAGACGGCCATAAAATACATGCCCAGGAAACCACTCAGTTTTTGTTTGATATTGACAAACCGTGGCACTTACTGGATGCCAACACCGCCTTACTAGCATATCTCGGCTCAAAACTCACTAAAAACAAAATTGCAGACAGTGCGGTTATTGAAGAAGGCGCAGAAATCGGCGGCCACGTAGTTATCGGCGAAAAGTCCTTGATAGGCCGAGATGTTAAGATCAAAGGGAATCTATGGGTTGGCAAAAACACAAAGATTGTTGATGGGGCTTTAATCGGTGCAAATACCATTGTTGGGGACAATTGCCTCATTCGTGAGTATTGCCGCATTGAGGAACACAGCGCTATTGGAAACGGATGTATCATCGGACATGCGGCCGAATTTGGCGGCATCCTGATGGAAGGTGCTTATTCCTATCACTATGGTGAATATTGGGGAGTGATTGGCCGCTCCTCCGATTTAGGTGCGGCGACCGT
>CAZXSQ010000117.1:0-1695 GCA_964643335.1 uncultured bacterium | reverse complement strand
ATTCGATGATCAAAATACATCACATAGTATAAAAGGCAAACGGGAAAAGCCCATGTCCCAGGCAGCCAATGCCGTCTATCTGGGAGATTATACACGCACCGGAGTCAATACGATTATTATGCCCGGGGTTAAAGTCGGGCCTTACAGCGTCATTGGTGCGGGGGTCATTCTCAATGAAGATTTACCGAACAATTCATTGATTTATGTAAAGCAGGAATTGGTACGTAAAAGTTGGGGGCCTGAAAAATACGGCTGGTAACCACTCAAACGCTGCGTGAAGTTTCCTCACTTAGAATCTCTTCAGGCCGGCTCTAAGAAACAACTTCTGTAAGTGCTTGTGTTGGCTTGAGTTCGTATCCAAATTGTTTAGCTCGTTTCTTGAGGTTTTTCAAAACGCGCTCTCTATATTTTTGTTCGTAATAATCTTCTCCAAGATCCAAATATACTTGTCCATACTTTAGCATTCGATAGACTTGGCAAGCGAGTTTCCGGTCGGTTGCGGTAATGGCTTTGGCTGGCCCTAATCGGCTACATATCCGGCGATAATAAGCCTCCAGATAAACTCTGACTTTTTTTAAACTGGATGCCGCCATTCGGAATACTTGAGTCGCTCGATTCACGACTCGACGTGTTTTGCGGCTTAACACTTTCCCTCCACTAATCTTGTTATTGGGGCTTAACCCTAAATATGAACTAAAATGCTTTTCTGAGGGAAACTTGGACATATCCAATCCGGCTTCGGAAATAATGATCTGGGCTGAATACCCGGTAATCCCATCAATTTGGGATAAATCCACTCCACTCATCTTGTAGCAGTACTCACACGTATCAAAGTGAGGAGCATTGCCTTGTCGGTATTTCTTATGTTTGTTCTTCGGTTTCGGCAGTGTTTTTTTCTAGGTCTACTTTGGGGGTGAAGCGTTTCAAATGCTCTTCAATCTTTTGATCACATTCCTGGATTTGCTGGTGGTAAAAGTCGTATAATTCCACCGCCTGTTTCAGCGTAAACAAATGCTCTTCCCGATAATCCCCTTCCAGTGATTTAATGATCCGCTCTTCACTGCTTTGAATACGAATATCTTTTCAGTTGGGCCAGGGTATGGAGATTTCGCTCGCCTTTCAAGATCGCACGGAGAATAGCCATTCCTGTTTTCCCCGTTATATCGCTGATAACATGATTCAATTGAAGATTCATCTGCGTCAATGCTTTTTGCATTCGTTGCACTTGTACGCTCGCGTCTTGAATGAGAACTGGGGTAAAAAACATAAATACAGTAAGGACACAATTACCGGATGAACCGAAAAATTCCTGTCCGAATGCATTATAGTGAAAGCGATTCTTTTCTAACGGGGGAGTTGAATGTCTTGTTGTTTTTCTATAGGTTCACCGTCTGTGATGGTGAGTTGGTATTGGATTACAGGAATTTCTTCTTCTTGATAAGTTCTTACTAAAATTGTGTAGGTTCCAGGAATTAAATCATCAAAAGAATATTGATAATCGATATCATACCGCTCGGCGATTTTTTGGCCGTTATAATACAGTTCCAGCCAGGCATGCATCGGTTTTTGAGTGATGGATGAAAAGACACTGCCAGTTATCCGGTGCACAGCGTTCTCTTTCCTTGGGAGTTCTATGGTTTTGAACTCCTCTTCGCTCTTCTTGCTTAAATCCAACTGTATCGTTTGTGTCACACA
>CAZXSQ010000116.1:4682-14733 GCA_964643335.1 uncultured bacterium | reverse complement strand
CACATAGGTTTGCCCCTACCATATGTAGGGTTAGACCTATGTGTCTAACCTGTTTCTAACCTGTTTCTAACCTGTGTCTAACCTGTGTCTAACCTGTGTCTAACCTGTTTTGAGACAGACCCACGAGGTTTGCCCCTACAAAATTATTTTTGATTATAAGTAATCCGATGGGCCTTTGTTTCCTTCGAAGGATTCGCCTAATAGGCCTTTATCCGAGATGATGATATCTCCAACACTGATCAATCCGTTTGAAGGCTCGTAGGCCATCCAGTTCATTAAGCGCATGGGATGGATGATGTACCAGCGGTCGGGGCCGGGGCTGCGCACATAGTATCTCGCTGTGGGGTCTGCCAGTGCCCTCATGCCGCCCCGATCTTGTTCCCGCCATAAAGTAATATTGTGATATTGATAGGTTCCTACATCCACGGCTTCATTGGCAGCACCTGAACTGTGAGGATTGACTTCCGGGATAAAAGGATCCATGAATGCGCCTGGTGAGATGTAAGACACCGGTGTGGTCAACTGAGACCAGACATGGAAGGCGTTGCCATAATAGTTGGGGAATTCAAACGTGTCACGGATCTCGCGGCCGTTATCCACGGTATACATTTCGATGGCGGTTTGAATACTACGCAAATCGGCGTTCACCCGGCTGACTTTGGCGCGAATCTGTGCATTCATAAAATTCGGAACTGCTATGGCAGCCAAAATACCGATAATGGCCACAACGATAAGGAGCTCGATTAATGTAAATCCGTTTTTACTCATGGCGATATCCTCCTATCAGGATTGTCTCATAAGCATTGTTTCTTATCTAGTGTGGTCATCTCTGCATCCCATATATTATCACATTTTTTATTGGTTAGCCTCCTTCAGTGAAAATAGTCAACGTGTAGTCAGCCGGGTTGTCGAATGATAAAATGAGCAAGTTATAATTTCCAGGAGCCAATGTTCTGGAGATTCCGGCAGGAATGTTGGTAGTTTCATCTTTATCAATGAGTTGTCCTTCAGAAAACAGATAGAGATCCAGGTCTGCCTGTTCAGTCCAATTCAAAGTTAAAGTGATATTTGTCTGTGAACCAACCGTGAATGAATAGTTGTCAGGATCGCCGAGGTATTGCAATTCTCCTTGGGCATTTTCAACAAACCCGCCTTTACTCATGTTTCCCGAAAGTTGTATTGTGCTTTCCTGATTCAATGTACCGATTGTTTGAGCCTGGGCTTGGCTGTCGTTGGATTCCTGCTCCGAAATTATTGAGGGGGTACCGGTTGTTGCGGTCGGTGTTGGTGTATAGGTATACGTTGGTGTCGAAGTCGGGGCAATGGGAGATTGGGTATCTTGAATTATAGGTGTCGGCGTTGGTAATGATGGTTCGGGAACTTGGGATGGATTTGAACTGAATAAGTAACCTGGATAAGAGACATCCGGGCGAAGAATAAATACTTCCACTCGATCTACAAATGTTATAACCGAACCAGATTGCCCTATTGCCGCCACTTGAATGACTGGGCTGACCCAATTCGACGAATCGGGTTCGTATACCAGGCAATACTGATACTCTTTTTCCACACTGCTTGCTGCTGTTGAGGGTTGTAAGGTCGCAATGGAACCATCTACATCTTCGTTAGTGGTTAAATTACCCTTCAAGGCAGCAGAAGAGATGGCGGCTTTGGGGGCATCGGCACGAACCGTCATTCGTACCAAGACGGGATGTCCTTCTGAATTCACCGGTTCTAACGGGTGTATAAAAGCCACTTCATTCGGTTCGACGGTTATATTGATACCTACATTATCCTGCGAAGAAGGTATCAAATTGCCTACAAAGGCAGAATTAATAACCTGGCCTGCAGGTGCTCCTGTAAAACCGCCCCCTATTTCCTTCCAGCCATTAGAGGTTAAATCCAATTGGTCAAATTCATAAATCACATCTGGAGAAGACACGACAGTAGCGGGAGAATTATCACTTCCATCCAATAAAGAACTAAATAAATTACCAGGATACGAATGGTTCGAATCGAGTACAAAAATTTCCAATTTGTCCACAAAAACAGTAACCGCCTCCGATTGACCGGTTGCGGCCACCTGAATTATGGGGGTGACGATTTGTGCTGAATCCGGTTCATAGATTAACACATGCTGGCGTTCTTGAGTGACAAAGGCGGCTGCGTTCTTTGGAATGTGTGTAGCTATAGAGTTGTCCACGAATTCGTAATTGCTCAAGTTTCCCTTCAAAAGCGCTGTGGCGATAGCGGCCTCTGGTGCGGTTGATCGCGCTGTCATACGCAAGAGTACTGGCTTGCCACCCGTATTGACCGGATTTAAGGCATGAATAAAAGCAATTTGTCCGGATTGAACAGTAATGCTGATCCCAATTTGATCCTGGGATGACGGAATGATTTGTCCTACAAAGGCAGAAGAACTTATCTGCCCTTTTGGAGCGCCGGTAAACCCGCCGGGTATTTCTTTCCATCCATTGGTGGTTAAATCCATTTGATCAAATTCATAGACCACAACCGGTTCAGTGACATCTTCCACAAAGGGTGTGTCAGTGGGCGGGATCGGAATAACCGGTGTATTGGTGACCGGTGCCGCTGTTGGAGTCGTGGGTTGAATGGGAGTGTTTGTTGGCGGAATGGTTCCCTCTGCAGTGCCTTCGAGTGAAATGGATACATCGGCTTTATCGATGTCGGTTGATTTTACATGTAAACTTGCACTGAATGGTCCTGCCAGTTGTGGATTGCAGGTGAGCTGGACATTGTAATTCTCACCAGGTGGAATCAGTTGTTCCAAACCGTTGTGCGAGAACCAAGAAGCGTTTTCGCCTTCGATTGTAATGCTTAGCACCCGCAAATCAGCATTACCGGAATTGGATATGGTTAATGTTTTTTCAACGGGTTGACCGGCCTGAACCTCACCGAAACTGATTGAATCCGGAACAGAGATTTTCCCTTCCTGGGATTGATATTCTCCGGCTCTGAAAGCGACTGGATAAGCAATGGGGGTGTCGGAATTCAAGACAACATTAAAAGAGTTTTCTACAAATCCAAGATTGTCATTGGTTAGTTGTCCTTCGATTAAAAGATACAGCTGTTGATTGGTATCGACCGAAAGAAAGACAACTTTTTGATCGTCTCCACGAAAAGAGGGACGGGCTAGAATTCCAGTGTTATCCATTAACAATCCAATTTTATTTTGGCTGAAGTCGAGTGAGATTATATTGGCAACAGACTGGTTTTGTTGTGTTTTAATCATGTCAGCCAGTAAAAGAGAATCATTCGTATGTGCAAAGATGGGATCGCCGATTTGTTCATCGGGTTTTTGTGGCATGACTATAGAGCAGGATAAATCTGATAAGCGTAAAGAATAAATTCCCCATGAGGCATATTTTTCACCGGTTGCGAGTTGCCGCTCCGACACCCCGTCAAATATCAGGTGATCCCCTCGAAAATTGAACGTCATTACATCGGCATAATGGAGGTCGATGGTGCTGGCATACTCGCTGTTTAGTGGTACCTTTAATTCCACATCTGCGACTTCTTTGGTTTGTGTATTTATTATATGAATCATGTTATTGTAATCGATAGTTGTAAACGCGATATATCGTTGATTTTTACTCATGGCGATTGTTCGCACAATACTATTAGTTGTCCATTGTTCCTCTTCCGCCCCGTTTGTCCAATAGATATTGTTTTGCAAGTCAACATAGAGTCCCCATTCACCGTCGCCGGACACAGCCGGACGAGAGCCGGCCACGTACCGTGAAGCAATCAGATAATTCTCTCCCTGAGCGTTCAAAACAAGTTTATAAAAATAATCATTACGAAATTGATCATATCCTACGGAAGGATCGGCAAGTAAAAAGACAAACTGCTCGTCTCCGGAAACGACCTGACCTGGCGTGGAAGGTGGTGGAGAAGTATCACCTTCCAAAATACCAACGGCGTCACAGGCCTTTTTCACCGATTCCAGTTCCTGGCTGTTTTCCCCATATAGATCGCGAGCCGCTGAAGTCAAAGCCCTGCGAAAATCAATAAACTGACTGCGCTGAGTCAAATAATTATTCCGCGCCCGATAGACAATCTGCTCGGTTTTTTCCTTTGAAATAGCATAGTCACCACCCTTAGCAAGTAGATACATTAAATAGCTCGGAATTCCGCAATTAATATGGACTCCGCCATGGTCTTGATCTATTGGTAAATACCGGTATTCAGACATGGTTGCGGGATTTTGATCCGTAACTTGCGGATTCCCTGGATTGGACATATCCCGCATTGCTATTTTGTCTGCATTGACACCAAATGGAACAATGTCTTCTGCCAGCAGCCAATCCTCTCGATCAACCATGCAGCCAAAAAAGTCAGAAAAACCTTCATCCAAGGCTCCGGATTGATTTTCATAGATCAATCCAGCTTCAAAACCTGTAATACCGTGTGTATATTCATGGGCGACAACATCCATAGCGTAGGGAAGTTTGCCTCCCGCCAATTGTTCTCCATCCCCAAAAAACATGGCTTTCATATTTGGATTCCAACAGGCATTCTCGCTATGGGTTTGATTTGCTCCAGAAGGCCAACGAAAGTGGATCCAGGCTTCGATATTCAAACCTTCATTGTCGATAGAATTCCGGTCGAAAGTATTTCTGTAATAGGAATAAATTTGGGGATAGTAAGACATTAACGTGACTGCATGAGGATCCCAATTATTGATATTGTGGGTTGCCACTCCGAAAACTTGGGTATTCTGATCCCGTGGATCTTGATTTCTGAAATCAAGAATAAACAACGCCCCTTTTAATTTGTTGATATCCGGTGGTTGAGACGAGGCTGGATCATACATGGGAAGCGTTGTATCGATGGCAAAGTAGTTCCCTTGGTCTTGCCAACAATTGAAGGTTTGTGGGGTACCGACTAAATCCGGCGCAGTGGTCTCAACAGAGTCGTATACAATTTCATCATATTTATGCACCACGGAGCCATCGGCAACTGAAATGAATACTTCCCATGCTTCAATCGCATTTGGTGTCATATCGACGTTATAGCACAAAACCGGAGCCCGGTCTAAATCCCAATAAATCATTCGTTGAATTTTCGGAGGTAATCGATGTGTTCCTGGTTGACCGATGGCTTCTTTGGCCTTGGCAATGGCCTGCTGTTTGTCGATTTTCTGATCAACAGTTCGAAGATGAGTAGGCGTTGAAGCATAAACTCCTGAGATTTGGATGGGGTCACCTTTGTCATTATAGTGAAGACCGATTTCCGCGCCCCAAATGGGTACACCATTGAATTGCTGCTGCAGAATCACATGGGTCATGCCGAGTTCATCATGCTTCACCTTTTCGGCAAAAAATTCTTTCGCCGGTTCTTCAATATTCAAGACGGTGTTTATTTCCCCAAGCAGAGCAACCGACATATCCCCAAAATTGTTTCTGGAACGGGCTTCGTGATAGATATCCGAATTTTGGATGATTTTTTTCAAATCACCCTCCAGATAGCGCAATGTTCCGGACAGGTTATCCATGTGTAAAACAGCATCATCCCCAAGTGTTTCCAGTAGTTGGTCGATTGATTTTTGTTGTTCAGGATTTAGAACGTGTTGGCCACGAGCACGAGATAACCCATTTATTCCACTGTTAGGATTGTTTACAAGGCGTTGCTGCATTTTCCCGAATTTATCAAGAATCTGGTCTTTGACTTGATTTACAGCCTTGGGATTTACTTTCTGATTTCCTTTTTGTGCAGACTTTTGTACCAACGATGAAACATTTTGAAATTTATTCCGCCGGTTTAATGATGAGAGAATATTCGGTGAAGAGTGAATTGGCTGACTGTCGATTTGAGAAAAATTGGAATCAATTTGTTCCCGGTTGATTGAATTTTTATCTATAGGCAAATCCGTGGTTAACCATATCCCCGTAATAACAAAAACAATTAAGATTACAGAAAACCATTTGAATTTATTTGTCCATTTTGCAACTTTCATTTTAATCTCCTACACGGCTTAAAGATGGAAAAGCCAATTTTTTATTGAATATGTAGTAATACGCTTCTTTGAGGCATTTCTCTTTAATTCAAAAATTGATCCACTTTTTCGATTTAGATGATTGTTAATCCCATATCGCATCCTGTCAAGTTTTTTTATCCGAAAACCATCCAATTTAATATACGAGTGTAGTGTTGACTCCAGTAGCAACAAGGTTTCCTGCAGAATTACATAACAACGGGATTGTTTAATAGACCTTTTTCATGGAAACTGTATGGGTGTATTTTATTGGAAATGTTTATCATCTATAAACTAAATCAACAGGAGTGAAGCTATGGGAATTCGACGGCGTGAATTTTTGATATCGAGTTTAGGCGCAGCGGCCTTCGTGCAGGCTGCCACAAAATCTATCTGGGGGGCAGCGCAAAAGCCACCCATTGGAATTCAGTTATACGCTGTACGCGGCGAATTTGAGAAAGACGTACCTGGGACATTGAAAAAACTGGCAGAGTTGGGCTATCAAGGTGTCGAATTTTGGGGATATGGTGGTACTGAAAACGTTTTTAGAGAGTGGACTGCCGAAGCATTGCGGGAGCAGTTGGATGGAAACAACTTGAAATGCTGCGGTATCCACATGAGCGTCAAGGCTCTTGCGGACGAAAATTTTGAAACAACAGTAAGGAACAATAAAATTCTGGGAAATAAATACCTGATCGTTGCGGCTGCCAGTAATTTGATGGAATCACCCGAATCGATCAAAAAATTCGCAAACATCCTGAATGAATCCGCCAAAAAAGCGGAAAAATTCAATATGAAGGTCGGTTACCATTGCCATGGATTTGATTTCAAAAAAATGAATGGTCAAACCGGTTGGGATATATTGTTCAGCCAAACCATCCCCGATGTCGTCATGCAGCTCGATACCGGCAACTGCGCCCAAGGCGGTGGTGATCCGATCGCAGTATTGAAGAAATTCCCCGGTCGTGCAGACACCGTGCATATAAAAGAATACGAAGGCGCCCCCCTCACCCCAACCAACCCTGAATGGCAAAAGATCATCCAAATCTGCAAAAAGTTGCATAATACCGAATGGTACATCATAGAACAGGGTGAGGCGAAAGGAGCAGGATTCGACGTCCCACGGGAGAGCGTTGAGACTCTTAGGAAGATGTTGTGAACTCAGCACATCAATTTCATTTTTTTGATCAACAAATCCACATCTTTCATTTTTGGCCAATTATATCTTTTTTCACCATTTCTCACTTTGTAACGTTCATAAGAACAGTTTCCAAATGATCACTTAATAGAAAAACGAACTTGCTCACATCGCTCATTCTGTGTATGATTTTATCGGGTTATACACATGGAGGTTTAGTATGCGTACCAATATAGTGATCGATGACAAGCTGATGACCGAAGCCCTTGATGTATCAGGTTACAGAACCAAAAAAGAAACAGTAGAAGAAGCACTCCGGTTAATGATTCAAATGAAAAGGCAATCCAGCATCCGAAAGTATCGTGGCAAATTGCATTGGGAAGGGGATATTGAAAGAATGAGAACTGACTCATGATCGTGGTGGATACATCTGCTTGGATAGATTATTTCCGTGGCGTCATAGCACCACATACGGATGCGCTCGATGTAGAACTGCAAACGAACAGAATTATCATCGGTGATTTAATCATCGCCGAACTTCTTCAGGGATTTAAGTCTCAGAAAGAGTATACATTAGCAAGAAATCTGATAGAAACGCTTGAATACCGTGATTTTGTAGGTAAAGAGATTGCGCTTAAGGCTGCCGGTAATTTTAGATCGTTGAGATCGAGAGGTATAACGATAAGAAAAACAAGAGATGTGATTATCGCAACTTTTTGCATTGAAAATGAATTCCAACTTATTCACAATGATCGTGATTTTGATGCAATGGAAAGACATCTGGGATTAAAAGTTAAAATTTAATTATGGGATGATAATCAGATCAGCAAAAACGGCACATCGATTTCAATTTTTTCACCAACAGGTCTACATCAGTCTGAGGCCAATTCGAGCTGGATTGTGTATTATGATTTCTCAGTTTTTCAGCATTGATGAGAGCCATATCTTGATATGGAAGCAAAATATCTGGGGGAATATCGTTTTTATTATAACCTTTGATATATTTCTTCAGTGCTGATATAACCGTATCGCATTTTGTGAATTGACGAGTGGTATATTGATAATGAAGCAAATACCAGAATACGAAACTAGGGGTGGATAACGCAACCTTGATTTTGTTTGCTTTTGCTTGATCTAAAGCACGCTCTAAACTTTCGTGTTTGTGAATGCCTTCATGATCGAATACACACCATACTTCATCGAATTCTATATCTCTTCCTCTTTTCGCTTCTTTCATTCGTTTATTCTTGAGTTTAACAGCATATTCAACAACACTAATCGGTGTATTCCCACATTCTTCACCGTAATTTCAATTTGAGCCGGATGTACTTTCCACTCTTTTTTAGACCTTTAAAATAATCCGGTTCTGTTTTCTCTCCTTCGCACACAATCAAAATAATATCTCCTTCCAGTTTTGCCTCTCTGGAAGGATGTCTAAAGGAACGATTGAACCGGGGATGACGAGGTTTACTCATTCGAATGTAAACTCACCAATAAAAGGAATCGCACCGTAACGCCCGGCTAAATAGCCTTTTTGCAATGCTTCGTCATTACGAACTTTGTAATAAGTTAATGGATAAAGATTTGTCGCACCTTCTGGATTCTTTTCCGTGAACCAGATTTGATCACGCCGAAAAAATCGGTTATCAAGCTGAGTTGTATCATGTGTTGTGAAAATTAATTGTGAATCAAATTCACTTAATTTTGAATTATGTATCATTTTTAGTAAATTACGCACAAGCAATGGATGCATTTTTGCACCTATTTCATCAATAAAAATAGTGAAGCCATTTTTTAAAATATCAAACCAAGGTCCAAGCAAAGAAAAGAATTTCAACGTTCCCGCAGATTCTTCATCATGGTGAAATTCAACACCATTTTTTGAACTTTTAATATTATGAGTTAAATTAAATGTTATGAATTTAGTAACCTTTTCATCTTCAAGCATCATTTGTTTTAATTTTTCTTTAATTTCCTTAGGTATATCATTGCTAATATCAATTTCTTCAGGTTTTACTTCTTTTACTTTCACGTCACCAATACCGAAATCTGCTTGCTGGATAGTAGATACTAACCAGTTTTTGAAGTTTTCATCTTCTTGCATCTTAAGAGTAGTAAAACGTGGATTAAAATGATCATCTGAAAAATCAATAAAGCGAAATTGAGATTGGAACCACTCAAAAATCTTACCTAACTGTTCATGATTGAACTGAGCAGCAGTCGATATAAATAAGCCATTATCACGAGTTTTTAATTTTAAACTCTCTTTTTCCCCTTTTAAAGCAGTACCGAATTTCCATTTATAATATTTTTCTTTCTCATTCCAAATTCTTTCAAACCAATGTTGTGGTTGACCATGAGGGTAGGCATACAGCCATTCTTCAAGAACTCTTTTTTTATTGAGAGAGAAACCATATTGATATCGTATATTTTCATGGATAAAGAGAACTTCAAATTCACTTGGTTTTTCCTGACTTTTTAAATCTAATTTAAAAGGAATAGTTCCGGTTTCTGCGCCAGGCTTTAAATCAGTAGCTGAATTAACGACAAAATTACTCATAAATTCAGCCGCTTTGAACAAATTACTCTTGCCCGAAGCATTGGCTCCATAGATTGCCACGCTTTTCACCAGGCGGACATTTTTCAAACCGGGTACATTCAATTCGATCAGGTTATCCGGCAATTGTTTATCCTTATTGCTGGCAATCATACTGAGTGTTTGCCGTTCATTGAACGAGCGATAGTTGGCAACTGAAAATTCAATTAACATGGCATTCTTCTTTAAACATTAAGAGGTTTTATACGGAAAATCCGTTTTAAATGCGAAGATAATATAGCATTTATCAAAAATTATGCAAGAAAATAAAAAAACAGCCTTACAAAATGCCGCTGTCCCGGATAAGTGATGTGCCAAG
>CAZXSQ010000116.1:0-4672 GCA_964643335.1 uncultured bacterium | reverse complement strand
TTCATTATTCCTGGGGGAATAAACGTTTCTCTTCTTTTCCGCCCCATGATAGAGACCATATTTCACCGTTGCTGTAATAAATCAAACGTTCATCATTGAGTGGCCACCGGGCAAATTTTTGTTGTTTGGCATCCAGAATGAAAGTATCAATGAGTTATAAGTGCAACAATAAATAACTAGAAAAATTCTCCATAATTGGAACAAAGAAGGGGGGGTTTGGACAAATAAAATGAGCTATAATTATGGTATGTTAAATATTAAGTTAAATTTTATGCAAACTGATAAATTGTTATATTAGAGCGATTGAAAATGTCATTAAAAAGATTTGCATTTGATTTAACAGCCGTTCAAAATTAAACCAATATTAAAAGAAAAGGGGGTGATCATTCAAAAATTATCAAAATAAATATTTCAACAGGTAAAAGTTCGATGGATTCGGTGTTTACGAAAAGCAAATGAAAATTTGAAAGGAAAAAACAAATGAAAACAAGAATTATATTATTTTTCGTGTTAATGATAGCAGCCGCATCATTAACAAATGCCCAAGTTACATATGTATTCCAAGAGGGTGAAAACAGTTACAGTGGTACCGCGGATACCTTTTTTATGGGGCAGGATTTAGAAGCTGTCAATGGATATGATGATGAGTGGGAATGGGATGGTGAAGATGGTGGCTTTATCAACTATGGCGCTTTGAAATTCGAAAACATTATCGGAACCGGTGCAAACCAAATCCCACCCGATAGTGTTGTGATCAGCGCGGAACTTTCGCTCTATATCACCAATGAAGGATCAGCCGGTGCCACGCTTCATAATCTTTTGATTCCATTCTCCGAAGATATGGATTATCTTACCTTTACTGAAAATTCACCGGATCTCTTTCCAACTGCAGATGCCGATTATGAAGGTGAAGCAGTTAATGAATTGCCGGGATTATCCGCAGGTGATATGGTGGATGTCGATGTCGCTTCGAGCTTGCAAAGTTGGATTAACGGTGAGCTGGAAAACAATGGCTGGCTATTTATACCGGGTGGTTCCAATGGTGTTGGCGTACAAGCCTCTGACCGAGCCAAAATCCGCCGTCCAAAATTGACCATTGATTCCGCCGCAGGTGTCTTTGAGTTTCAAGATGGTTTGAACGGTTATGAGGGAACTGCAGATACTTTCTTTCTGGGACAGGATCCTGAAGCGGTTAATGGAAATGAATCAGAATGGGAATGGGATGGTGAAGATGGTGGTCAAATCAACTATGGCGCTCTGAAATTCGAAAACATTTTCGGAACTGGGGAGAACCAAATTCCCCCAGATACGGAGATTTACAGTGCAGAAATTACCCTCCAGATCACCAATGAAGGTTCCGGAGGCGCCACAGTGCATAATCTTCTGATTTCCTTCAATGAAGAGATGGACTATCTTGACTTTACTGAAAATTCACCGGATATCGTTCCTACCGCGGATGCCGATTATGAAGCTGAAGCCGTTAGCGAATTACCGGAATTATCCGAAGGCCAGGTAATCGATGTGGATGTTACCTCAAGTTTACAGCGTATCGCTAGTGGTGAATTGGAAAATAATGGCTGGCTATTTGTACCTGGTGGTACCAATGGCGTCGGTGTACAATCCTCTGAACACACTCCGATTCTTCTGCCAACATTGATCATAGATTCAGCCGCAGGAGTATTTGAATTTCGTGATGGATTGAATGGTTACGAAGGCACTGTTGATACCTTTGTAAATAATGGTAATAACCTTGAGGAAGTCATGGGACAGGAAGCTGAGTTTGAATGGGATGGCGAAGATGCCGGAGGAACCAACTGGGGGCTGCTTAGATTTGATAACATTATTGGCAGTGGTGAAAATCAAATTCCCGAAGGCACTGAAATCAATTCCGCTATTTTGAAATTACAAATTGTTGATCCAGGTTCTACTGGTACACTTCATGAACTATTGGAAGGCTCTGAAGATGCTCCGACAGATTTCAATGAAGAAGACACTTCTATGTTGTTCTTTGCAGATGGATTCGGTCCTGTAGCCGGGGTTGATTATAATGATGAGGTATTGGCTGAAGTACCGGGCAGTACAGGTATTCTCGAATTGGATGTCACCTCAAGCATTACCAAATATGCCAATGGCGAAGAAAACCGTGGTTGGATCTTTGTTCCAGGCGGAAGCAATGGCGCGGTAGCGACTGCCAGTGATGCAGTAATCTTCCCACCGAGATTAACCGTCACTATCGAAGGTGATACCATGGTTGAAGATTACAGTATTTATTAATGGTTCATCCATTACATCTATGAATCTGCATACATTTTTCAAAATGTATGCTTCAAGAGTAAGGAGGGAGTTGCGAACTCCCTCCTTTTTTTAGCAATTCGATATCCAAACTTATCGCGTCTAATTACTGACGCTCGTAAATTGACTATAAACAAGATTTGATATAATTTTATAAGGACAATGATTCATAAAATCCGCTGTAAGATAAAAAATCAGCGGTATGAATTTTCTAAACATGCTGTTGACCTGTTAATCGTAAGTCGCAGAGAGGAATATGATGGAAACATTGGAACAATTAGCAGAAAAAGCCATTGGTCTCAAACCTATAGAACGTATTCAATTGGTTGAGGCTATTTTATATAGTCTCGACAAGATTGATCCAGATATCGAAAAGAGCTGGATACACGAATCCGAAGCTCGGTATGAGGCATATAAACATGGAGAACTTGATACTTACGATTGGGATGAAATCAAAAAGAGGTATGAACTTTGAAAGTTCGCATCATTTCTCCCGCGAATCAAGAACTGGAAGAAGCAATACAGTACTTGGGCGATTTACTAATAATCTATGATTAGTGAAGAGTTACAAGTAAAAAACTTAAAGAAAAACCACCATTTAAGGGTAACGGGTAAAACAGGCGTCCCCGCTTGTGCCTTTAGCGCGCTTTTTGAATTTAAAAGAAATTGGAATGTATCTCTATGAAACACGATTATGGTTTTACCTTAATCGAATTACTTAATTGTTGTCGCCATTATTGGGATTCTTGCTGCGATTGCCGTACCTAATTTCTTGAATGCCCAAATTCGGGCCAAGATCGCTCGTGTTCAGGCAGAAGGCCGGTCCATGGCCGATGCCTATCAAATGTACAACCTGGGTAACAATTCATGGCCGATTCATGATCATACACCACGCCAGCACCATTGGGTAACGACACCGGTTGCTTACCTTTCAACATCGATCATCGATATTTTCGGGTGTTCAGGAGCGGCATTGCAGGCAAAGCATTATCAATACAATCATGGGTTGTATCACTGTGAACCGTCTTTCTATTGGTATCACAGCTGGCCATTGGCGATCGCCAGTGATCCACAGTATTTTGCCGGTCTGCGTAATTCATCTTTCTTTGTGACCAGTTTCGGACCTGATCAGGATTTCGATCAATCCGAGCCGAGCGCGGCATTGTTCAATGCTTCCAATGGCTTATCAAGTAATGGGGATTTGCTGTTTTCTGTGAACGGAACGTTTAAACCGGGGTATCCTTATACAGAAGGTCTCGCGATTTTCAATTATTAAATTTTATCCTTCAACTATCAAGCTTTCTTTTTTTCCAAGAAGTGATCTTCATGCGTCCACTTTCGGGCGCGCTCTGATAATTCCTCAACATAATCTGGCCAGTTACGCAAAGTTTCCGGGTCAAAATCCGCACCATTCGGCCAAGTCAACGTGTGGGCTACAGGATCCAACTCAACTTGATTGAACAATGACAAATCTTGGAGAGGCCCCCACATTTGCCCATATAGAACCGGCCCGAAATCGATGACTTGTTCGGTACCGTCATCAAATTCCATCCGAATGGTGTAGTCTGCCACTATTTCAAAATTTATGATTTTATATAATTTATGTGGTGTCATCATACCTCCCATTATAATCCATTAATTTGGATTGGGAATTGCCCATTTTGAACTCTTTGCCAATTTTCCATCAATTTCTCCTTATTTACTTCAGCCCAAATATATACAAGTCGTAGTTGACGATGAGGAAGTGATCCATTTAACAAATTGAGAGGATTGATAGAAAAACTAGCCATAGATTTGCCGTAATAGGCATGAAAATGAGGAAGATGGTGTGGAGAATCCCTCTCTGCGTATATGTAAATGGAGATACCATGAAAACGAGAAATTGATGGCATTTACCTTACCTCATAGTTGCTGTTTTCCCCCATCAAAACATATGCTCCAACACCCCAATTTCAATATGGCTGGGATATTGTTTTGAGCGATAGATACTGTTGGTGACTTTGATGAAATCGTTTTCATCAGCTTGGAAAATGTTTGGGATGTACTTTTGAGGATTGCGGCCGATAAATGGGAACCAGGTGCTTTGCACGTGGATCATGATTCGGTGATCACGCTTGAATGTATGCAAGACGTCCAGTAATTCGAAAGAGATTGGTGTGACCTTGTTTGGTTTGAACGGTTTGGGTTTTTCGTAACTTTCTCTGAAGCGTCCCCGGAATGCTTCGGCGCGAACCATAATTTGCTGCGCCGATTTACCTTCTGCATCGTCAGGATAAACGTCGATCAGCTTCACGATCCAATCGGAAGCCGTGCCGGTGGTGGAAATGTAAAGGTTGACTTGGATAGGCCCGGCCAGGGTGATATCCTCTTCGAGAACTTC
>CAZXSQ010000115.1:9101-14866 GCA_964643335.1 uncultured bacterium | reverse complement strand
TTGGATGGGATACCCATAACAAAGTGATCATGTTTCTCGATCGGGATGGCTATCTGCATTTGACCGGAAACATGCATTGCGCCCCGTTAAATTATTACCGGACAGAAAAACCCGGCGATATCCAAACCTTCAAGGGGATCCATGAATGGACTGGTGAATATGAAAACCGTGTGACTTATCCCACTTTAACTCAATTAAGAGACGGGACGCTGTTGATGATGTACCGCCACGGCGGCAGTGGAAACGGCATGAGACTGTTAGTCCGTTATGATGAAGATACCCAAGAGTGGAAAGGAACAGGCGATTCGTTTATTAATGGCATGAAGCACGATCCAACCTGCAATGCCTATCCTTTTGGCGGGATTCGGGAAGATAAGAATGGTACACTGCACATTGCCTGGTGCTGGCGGGAAACACCCGATGTGGTAACAAATTATGATGTATGTTACGCCAAAAGCGAAGACCAGGGTTTGACCTGGAAGCGCTGGGACGGGACCGCCTATCAGCTTCCGATTCGTCCAGAAAACGCAGAGGTGGTAGATGACATCGAACAGGAAAGCGGACTTATGAACGGCGGCTCTCTGGCGGTTGACGAGAATGGCATTCCCTATATAGGCTATACCCGTTTTGATCCGGAGGGAAACAATCAAATGTTTGCCGCAACTCCCGTTGAGAAGGAATGGCGCGTAATTCAGCTTACGGATTGGGATGTCCGCTTCTGGTTCGAAGGCCGGGGAACCATCCCCGCCTATCCACCTATCCCCCGTGTTTCAGTAATGCGGAACAATACAATTCGAGTGACGTACTCCAACTCGAAAGTGGAACCCAACAAAGGTAGCATAACATTGAAACGCGAACAGTTGTTGAACATGAAACCCGGCTCACATCCAATTCAACCTAAAGTGGATTCAGGATTGAATATACCCAATATTCGCGCCACAAATATCGGGCCTCTCCCAAACGGGCAAGTCCATTACTTGCAGCAAGAAGTGGATGTCCCCAACCGTGACCGGAAACCAGATAACCCAAAAGAACCAACTATGGTTTATATTGTAGAAACAACGCGGTAATTCACGGGGGCGCAGGCACCTTGCCTGTATTATGGGGCAAACATTTTTGTGATGCGGACATCTTGTTTGCATCTTAGCCCGTGGTAAAGCATGTAAAATATCATTTCAACCTAATAGCAGGGAGGTGTTTCAGCGTTTGCGTTCGGGGATCAATTTCAATGCCAACAGACTCCAAAGCTGTTACCCCCAATATCGGCTCAGCATCATCTGGCTTAAAAATAAAGGTAACACCGGCAATTTCACCCATAAACTCTATTTCACCGGTGGTAATATCCATACGCGTTTCCCGGCCATCTGCTAGTTCATAAGTCCTCTGGGCTTTTGGTGTGAACCCGATTTCTTTAAGATGTTTTTTAGGAACAAGACAATCCACCGCTCCAGTGTCAACCAGGAATACCCCTTCCCAATATTTTTCTGGTATTGCGGGATTACGGACTGTAACAGTGAGAGGATTGAACATTAAGATACTTTTGCCAAGATATTATCGTATTCAGTTTCTTTTCTTTCCGTTTTTCGGACGATATCCAACACCTCTTGATATCGATCTTGCACTTTTTAATAAAATTTTACTTGACCTTGCTTCATGAGATGTTTTTAAAGAAGATAAGTGTTACTGTGATTTTGAAATTAAAGGGAGTTTAAAATTGTCAAGCAGCGATTCTCGATTCGTAATCTCCGTCTTGGCCCCGGATCGCATCGGTATCATAAAATGCATCAGCTCCGCCATTGCCGACATGGATGGGAATATCGATGGGTTGAGCCAGACGGTTATTCATGGCTATTTCACGCTTATCCTGACGGTTCATTTCAAGGAACCGCATGAAAAAGAGGAAATCAGTAATGCCATTCTCAATAATTTCGAACCGGGTGAAGCATCGGTAGTTGTACGTGATTTTGAGGAAAGGCATCCTCAAAAAGCAAGAGAAACCGAACGCTATGTCCTCACCTTAACCGGCAAAGACCGTCCCGGCATACTGAAAACCGTGACCACCTATCTAGCGGAAAACGCCATCAATATTGAAGATTATTATTTTACTATACAGGATGGAAAGGTGACACATATCAGCGAGTTGTCCATCCCTGTTGAATATGATATCAAACAATTGCAGGGCGAGCTCCAGACACTCGTTTCATCGATCGATCTGGTGGCGACTCTGCAGCACGAGAATTTGTTCAGAGCGGCGAATGACATTTTTGCGATTCGGCAATTATTCAAAGTGGAGACATGCGTAAAGTAAACGATATCCTCAACACTGTTCGAATGTTGGAAGAAGGCTTTCTTGATGTCCGCACTGTCACGATGGGGATTAATATAGACGATTGTGCTAATCCCGACGTTGCGAAAGCCTCAGTTTCCGTATACAAGAAAATCCATTCCTATGCCAAAAACCTGGTTTCCATTTGTGACCGTTTGACGACCAAATACGGGCTTCAGATTGTCAACAAACGGCTTGCAGTATCTCCGGCCAGCCGTCTGTTGGAAGGGCATAATGAAGAGGCGGCTATCCAAATCGCCTGCGCGCTGGATCGGGCTGCGGCGGATGTAAACGTCGATTTAATCGGAGGGTATACGGCCCTTGTCCAGCGAGGCATGACAGAAGGAGAAGGGAAATTAATCCGTTCGCTTCCCTTGGTTTTATCTCAAACCAATCGTTTATGTGCTTCCATCAATGTCGGCACGACAGCAGCCGGTATGAATGTGGATGCTATACAATTGGTAAGCAACATGATCTTGAAAACCGCAAAAGCCACAAAAGAGAATTACGGCTTCGGCTGCGCGAAACTGGTTGTATTCGCCAATATACCGGAAAACAATCCATTCATGGCGGGGGCATTCCTTGGTTCAGGCGAAGCGTCCAGTGTGATCAACGTGGGAGTCAGTGGACCGGGTGTGGTTAAAAAAGCCGTGGAAACCCTTGTTCAAGAGCACCCCGAAGCGGCATTGGATGAAATAGCAGAAGTGGTCAAACATACGGCTTTCCGAGTGACTCGCACCGGTGAATTGATTGGCCGCGAAGTCGCCGCAAAGTTGGGTGTCTGTTTTGGCGTGGTGGATTTATCCTTGGCTCCAACCCCCAAAGTTGGGGACAGCGTCGGTGAGATTTACCAGGCGATGGGTCTGACCAATATCGGTGCTCCGGGGACAACAGCCGCCGTGGCTCTCTTGAACGACGCCGTGAAAAAGGGGGGAATTTTTGCTTCATCTTCGGTGGGGGGATTATCAGGGGCGTTCCTGCCGGTTATGGAGGATCATGCTTTAGCAAAGGCCATAAAGAACGGCTCGTTAACTTTGGAAAAATTGGAAGCCATGACCGCGGTTTGTTCTGTCGGGTTGGATATGATTGCACTGCCGGGGGATATCGATGCTTCAACCCTCAGTGGTATCATTATGGATGAAGCGGCTATAGGTGTTTTCAATGGAAAAACAACCGCTGTGCGTGTCATACCCGTACCCGGGAAAAAAGTCGGAGACTTTGTAGATTTTGGCGGCTTGTTCGGTTCAGCCTGTATTGCAAATGTGGCCTGTCCAGATGGAAGTAATGCTTTTGTGAATCATGGCGGACATATTCCGGCACCAATCAACAGTTTAAAAAATTAATATTTTATACTTTTGCACAACTATCCCAGTGCAACATCCAGAGTCATCATTACCGTGAAGCCTATCATGGTACCCATCGTGGCTATATCGGTATTTTTCTCATACTGAGATTCAGGAATAAGTTCTTCGACGACTACGTATATCATTGCCCCTGCGGCGAAAGCCAGAGCATAGGGAAGCAGTGGGCGCATCAAAATGACGGCTGCCGCTCCAATCACACCCGCTACTGGTTCGACTACCCCTGATAACTGCCCATACCAGAAACTTTTAAACCGAGACAATCCTTCTCTACGGAGTGGAACCGATACGGCGACACCTTCAGGAAAATTCTGTATCCCAATACCTAAAGCCAAGACAACTGCTCCGGCCAAACTGGCTGAAGGTAAATCGGCAGCTAATGCCCCGAACGCCACACCAATAGCCAATCCTTCGGGTATGTTATGCAAAGTGATAGCAAGGACCAACAGGATACTTCTGTGTAAGCTGGTTGGAACTCCTTCCGCTTCTTTGGTTGGAAAACCAAGGTGAAGATGGGGAAGATACATATCGATCAGACGGAGAAACGCAGCACCAGCCATAAAACCTACAGCAGCCGGAATCCAGGCAGGAATACTTCCCCCTTCAGCCATTTCGATGGCAGGTGCCAAGAGAGACCAATAACTGGCTGCAATCATGACACCAGCCGCAAATCCAAGCATCCCATCCAATACTTTTCTATTGATGGACTTGAAAAAGAAAACAATAGTAGCGCCGAGCGCAGTCAAGAACCAGGTGAACAGCGTAGCCAGTAATGCTTGATATATCGGATTTAACTCAATGAACCACTGTTGAATAGCCGACATAAAAACAACTCCTTCAAAAATTTACTTGATATCGTTTAAGCAAATTCATGCAGGACTTAACTCCATCCAGTTCCCTAAGCCTTTCACCTTCGTATTCAACCCCGATATATCCATGATACCCAGCCTCGAAGACGATCTCCAACATACGTCCAAAGTCTGTATGTATTTCATTCGATTCCGAATCGAAATCATGACATTTGGCACTGACCGCTTTGGCGTAAGGCATCATTTTTTTGACGGCATCATAGTGGTTTGTGGTTTCAGGAAAATTGCCGAAATCAGGAAGCGTTCCAAAATTATCCACACTGACCAAGTCCATGAGCCGAACAAGCCAATTCGGATTCGATGACAATCCCCCGTGGTTTTCAATAAGTACATTCAAGTTGTATTGGCGTGCATAACCACAAAGCTCATAAAAATTATCGGCAGCATTTTTCAAGGCTTCTTCCGGATCAATTTCTTCATAGCCAACATTGCATCGGATTGAATGGCATTGCAATACGGCTGCGATGTCCAGCCACTTCCGGTGATTGATAATGGCCTGTCTTCTTTCTTTGAAATCCATAGAGTACATGCTTCCTTCATCATCGCACATAATCAATAAAATGCGTATTCCTTCATCGTCGGCAATTTGCTTCAGTTTCTTGAGATAGTCGTATTGAGGAGAGGGAAAAAATGAGTTGACCAATTCAAGCCCAGCGGCTCCTGCTTCTCGGGCCATGCGGGGCTGGTCTTCCTGGGTAATTTTCCCATCGTAAAACATCCGGTGCCAGGACCAGGCTG
This sequence comes from uncultured bacterium, assembly GCA_964643335.1. Classification (GTDB taxonomy): domain Bacteria; phylum Hinthialibacterota; class Hinthialibacteria; order Hinthialibacterales; family Hinthialibacteraceae; genus CAZXSQ01. Next base: position 9,572 of record CAZXSQ010000115.1, on the reverse strand, counting down.
CGATTGAGATTCGAAATTGTTCTTTCACGTTCACCTCATTGATGAATAGAAATTAAGATGGATTGAAACTTGTTTATTCGTCAAATGATTGTTCAATATGATTTTCATTCACTTCAGTAAAAGTGTCGGCATAAAGATTCAATACAATTAAACCAACCACGACTGCGAACCATAGCGTACAGATACGAATAAGAAGAGTTGCCGAAGCCGCGATTCCCTCAGGGATGGAGTGAAGCAGAATCAACAAACCTCCCATGGTCCCTTCTGTTGGCCCGATGCCTCCCGGTGTCATCAATAAAGCTCCCATTATAGTAGCAAAAGCGTAGATAAAAGTAACCGGAATAATTGGGAGTGCAGCATCAAATCCCCATAGAACAAGAAAGAAGGCAAGGCATTCGAAAAACCAGGATAGGATACTGATCACCGTGGCCCAAAGGAGTGGTTTGATCGATATCAGTTTATACATGCTTT
>CAZXSQ010000115.1:7664-9091 GCA_964643335.1 uncultured bacterium | reverse complement strand
GGCCACAGGCATTTTTTCGATACATCCGATTATCCATTTCGCTGCTGCTTCCCATGAGCCGGCTATTAATATGAGAAAAATAATGGCGAGACTGATTGTGAATACCGTTGTTCCACCCGGCAGTAAAGTAATTCCCAGCAGAGACATGATTAACAGTGCAATAAAATCGGTAAATCGTTCAGCCAGTACTACCGGAGCCGATTTGCTCATCGGTGTGCCATTGATGCTTTTAACCAGATACGACTTGTACACCTCGCCAAATTTCCCTGGCGTGGCTGACATGACCAGTCCGGCCAGGAAAACACGCAGGGAAGTCTTTTTGGGGAGTGAGATCGACAATAGCGAGAGATAATAGTGCCATTTTGTGAAACGAACCAGATAATTCAAAAAGGCAAGAATCAGGCAAAATGGAATGATCCACCACTGAAACTTTGTGAAAGCGTTCAGTATATCCTGCCAGCCGGCCCAAATACATCCGGCCAGGTAGAATAGAGCCGCCAATGAAATTGTTACAAGCAGTTTTCTTTTAAAGGCCAAGAGATTTCCTGTATTTTTCAATCGGAATCAGATTAATCCTATATATTGTTCATAAGAAAAACAGCACAAGAATACCTAAGGGGATTAAGTAATAAGCGAATTGATGCAACAGCCCTTTGCGAACAATCCAGACAAGTACCCACAAGAATACCAGGCTTGAAAACAATGAAGCCATAAAACCGAAAGCGGCAGGGATTATACCTATCGACAATTCAGCATCTTTTAATTCCAGCAGCGTCGCTCCTAGTATGGCGGGTATGGAGATCAGAAAAGAATATTCGACCGCCAAAGTGCGAGTGACGCCCAAAAGCAATGCCATTGAAACCGTTGTTCCGGACCGGGAGATGCCGGGGAGAATAGCGATGCCTTGTGCCGCTCCCATTAGCAACGCGAATATCCATATATTGATAGGTACGTTATAAGGATTAGTAGAAGTTACCGTTTTGCGCAAGAGAGTTGAAAGAAGGAAGAACCCGGTAACGATAAAGGTAATACCTACGAGGTGAACTTGATGCCGCATTTCTACCACATGCGGTTTGATCCAAACACCGATAAGTCCAGTGATGATCGTGCTTACGAAAATAGCCAGAACAAGAAGGCGGTCAAATTGAGAACTGGTGAGAGCATTCTCACGAGAAGAAAAGAACAAGACTCTTACAAGTTCAGAGAGACGTTTTCTGAAATAAAGACATATCGCTATAAGGGTAGCCAAATGGAGCAAAACGTCAAAGAATAAATATTCACCAACCTGGAGATTCAATAACGCTTCGACAACGACCAGGTGCCCGGAGCTGGATATGGGTAAAAATTCAGTAAGCCCCTGAAGTAAACCGAGTATAACTGCTTCAAATATATTCATAAATCAACTGCATTTCTTTTAGGTCATTAAA
>CAZXSQ010000115.1:2993-7654 GCA_964643335.1 uncultured bacterium | reverse complement strand
AAACGATGCGGCTATGTTATGGCAACAATTATTCAGGAGAAAAACGAAAGGAAAAGAGTGAATTTATATGTTGCGTTCAATGAGTTTGAGTTCTTCAAGTGCGTCTTCTTCCTTGTCATAGACTTTAATAATCTGGTAAAACATCGCTTTTTCAATAACTTTATGAATGCTGGGAGGCAAGCAGCAAAAGGCGACAATCCCTTTAATCATCGTCAACGCGCGGAATGGTGTCATTAGATTTTGAAGATGAGTACTCATGACCGCTGACACTTTGGAGAAGTTCAACAATATTTTCATCGAGCCTTTTTTACGTTCTTCCTGGATCCTATCTTTCAGGGTTTGAGTACCTGAATGGTCCAAAGTCCCGACTAAATCGAGTATGGTTACACTGTTTGCATGTCGAGTATGAATTTCTAACATTTTGTTACCCTTGAATATTTATAAATTAATAAAAATTATAAAAACAATATACGGATTAAATCAATTCCCATGTTGTGGGTCCAGGAAAGTTTTGGCTTCGTTCTCTGTTCTGAATATATTTAAATACTTTTTCCACGAAGTTCTCTCTATAATTTTCAAGTGTTTTTCTTCGAATTCCGCCACAGCGATTTTTCCTCCCATGCTTCTGAAAATACGCATGGGATTCATAGGGCTATCCAAGTCTCTGGTTGCGATTTTTTCGATACCTTTTCCGAGCCAGAGTATGTTTGTAGAACCCTGTTGGCGAAGTGTCGAAATGGTTTTGGCCAATTGAATCAGGTCCTTTTCCTCTATGATCCCGGTCAAGTTAACAATATCAATATTTCCTTCTCGTCTATAATTAAGTTCACCCATGTCCGTCTATCTATCAGTGTTCTCCTTTTGAGTTATAATGAAGCGTCATTTAGTTATTGGATAATACCGATTCTCTGGTAATTATCTCACTAATTGGTTAGAATCAGAAGTAAAAATAAAGCAAAATTGAGAAAAAATGCTGAAGGAGAGGGAAAACCTTATGTATTTTCACAAAAATTCCATGAAACATCATTTCATCTTCGGTATCGGTTTTTTGATGGTTTTGATCTCCGGCTGCGCTGAGGTTGAGGATCGTTATATATCCAAGAGTCCATTCATTGAGGATTCATTGCAAGATGGAACAACGAAAGCCACTGTGGACGGGGGCCGTTTTGTTGAAATAGGCTGGCAAGTGGGCGAACGGGGGATGCTGAGTTATGATCTACCGGGAATAACTCAAGGTTCTATTGAGTTTCAGGTCGCCGGATTAAATCGTCTTACAGAGGATACCACCTTTTTAACTATGTATGAGCCAAGAGATTGGAACTACGCCAAACCGTATGTGACCAAGAATCCTTATCTGGCTAAGGTGACTGTGAAAAAATTTGAGAATGCACCGCATTCTCCCTTTGATTTTCTGTGGACAATCAAGAACTTTCCGGCTGCAACCAAGCCCCTTGAGCGATATATTGACGGTATTCCTGAAGGGGGAGAAGGTTATATAGAAGTTGTCGAGACTCAGGAATATTCCATTTATCTTGATCAAATTTATACCATAAAAGTGGAATGGAGATTCGGTAAAGCGATGCTGTATATTAATGGATCGCTTATCGCTGAGCATGATTACCGTCCATTAATTTATGATCCGGAGACATTAAGGGTCGTATTCGGTAAAACGCCTGCAGAAGAAGAATTCAATATCCCGGGAATGGTTATTTCCAATGTAAGAATCTCATTCCCGAATCGACAAAAATAAACCAGGAATTGTTTGGTTTCTCATCAAAAGTCACTTTGATTGGGATTGATTGACACCGTCATTGATTGGGGGAGCGGCTATGCTTGAGAGGCTTTTCAATCTATCTGCAAATCAAACCACCGTTCGGCGTGAAATTTTAGGTGGATTTACCACCTTCCTTACGATGTCCTATATCATTTTTGTGCAACCAGTGATTCTGTCAAATGCCGGTATGGACTCGGGCGCAGTGATGGTGGCCACCTGTCTGTCTTCCGCGCTGGCCACGTTTTTAATGGCTTTTTTGGCGAATTATCCGATTGCGCTTGCGCCTGCCATGGGGCATAACGTTTTTTTTGCCTTTGTGGTGTGTGGAGCCATGGGGATCCCCTGGCAAACTGCATTGGGGGCAATTCTGGTTTCCGGTTTGCTTTTTGTGATACTCGGTGCATTCGGTTTTCGAAAGATGATAATGGAATGTATCCCAAACTCCTTAAAATATGGGATCGCCGTTGGCATTGGTTTGATGATTACCTTGCTGGGATTTGAATGGGCTGGCGTGGTGGTGGATAATTCCGCGACTCTCGTCTCCATCGGCAGTCTGACTGAAACCTATGTATTGGTTTCCGGATTAGGGCTTATCGTAATAATGGTGCTGTATTGCTGGGGAATGCGGGGAGCCATTCTTGTGGGTATGATTGTATCTGCAATATCTGCCCTTGCTTGTGGATTGATTAATTTCTCAGGGATTGTTTCAACTCCTCCTTCTCTGTCGGCCACTTTTTTGAAATTGCAGCCTTTTACTTTATTGAACGTGGATTTGATTACGGTGATTTTTATTTTCTTTATATTGGATCTATTTGACACAGTGGGCACTTTGGTCGGTGTGGCGGAACTTGGTGGATTTATGCAAAATGGCGAACTCCCTCGGGCACGCCCGGCATTGTTATCGGATGCTATTGGCACAGTTGGAGGTGCCTGTTTGGGAACATCCACGGTTACAAGTTATGTTGAATCCTGTGCCGGTATTGGTGACGGCGCACGAACCGGTTTAGCCAGTGTGGTGACGGGTCTTTTATTTCTTCTGGCACTGTTTTTCTATCCCATCGCTCAAATGTTAGGTCAAGGAATTCAAACCGATTCCGGTTTTTTGGTCTATCCGGTTATTGCCCCGGCCTTGATAATGGTTGGTTTTTTAATGATTCGGGGAGTTCGATCTATAACCTGGGATGAGCCAACCGAAAGTATTCCTGCTTTCTTGGCCATCGTGATCATTGCTTTTAGTTTTTCCATCACCGAAGGGATCGCTTTCGGCTTTATGAGTTATGCCCTTCTCAAGATTTTGACCGGACGCCTCCGCGACGTGCATCCACTGCTTTTAATAATCTCCATTGTTTTTGTTATCCGGTATTTCTTTTTCAATGTCTGATTTTGTTATGAGTCCAGATTCTATTGATCTGTTAAAATTGCCTATTGAAAGAAGTGGGGACCATCTTCAGGTTGACTTATAAAGATGAGGGAGCTGTAATTACTGATCTTATGTTTGAAAAGATTTATTTGTAAACGTTGATTCATCTGCCAATGGAAAAGAAATTGTATAGGGGTTTATAGCAACGGGGAACGTTCTATTATGGCCATTATAAAGGCGTGAACAGTCAAGAGTTTAAGTTGAAAGGTTTGTTGTAAAATGAGCTATATCGAGAAACACGCTATCAATACGGAAGAAGATGCTGTTCAATTTCTGAAAGGACATGTCAGAATCAAAGCCAATATAGAGAGCGTCGTTGAATTCTCACCGGACCATTCCACTCCGGTTTCAACGATTCGGGATACATTGGCAGCCATCAAAGAGATTGAAGAGCATTTTACCCAATCCGAATCTTGGGAATTGAAATATTGGCTGGGAAAAGGCTTATCATGGTGTGGCGAACTTTATAGTTCCATCGAGCATCTGGAAGCCGCTTACTGCTTATCGGAAGGTAAATTGGATGACAACATTCCTTCCGGACAAAAACAGAAGAACGAATTGTTTGACCGCAATGATATTGCCTCCGAGATCGGCGAGTCGTATTTGAAAATCGGCCATGTTTCATTTGTGGAAAAAGCGATTGAGTATTTGGCGAAGGTGTTGAATCATTGCGAGGGATATCATCCTGCCATCATGCGTCTTGCCGAAGCGAATTTTCAAGTCGGGAATTTTTTAGATGCGGCTAATATTGCTGAAAATGCCAAAAATCGCTTAAAACATGATTCGTATTGGTCCAATAAAGTAAATAATACCAAGAATTTTTCGAACTTATTGTCCAAATGTTATTCAAAGGAAGCGTTGAAACAACGGGATATCGGCGAGATTTCCAAGGCAGTGCAGGCACTGGAAGCGGCCAAAGAAAAAGGCGTGATCAAATCGATTGACGAGGAATTGTTGAAGCGCCTCCGGCAGCAGGAGTTGGTATTATCCAAAGAAAAATCCAATCTGGAACAAATCATCCTGAGCAAGCCGATTATATTGACCATAAGACGGGAACTCAAAAACAAGTACCCCGACTGCACCTTCGACTTCGAAGCGATCAAACTCGAAATTCAAAAGAGAATGCAACTTCCAGAGGTGGAGGGAAGTTGAATCATTTCCCAACCAACGAATCATCACAGGGACGTGAAACACTAGGGCCTGTCCGGACGATGTCGCCTTCGCTCTTTAATCCGTTCGATAAATCGAAAGTCGCTACACTGCCATAGGTCTGTGTGCCGTCGGGGCCGGCACTGGCCAGACGCCACTCCGAACAGCGGTAGGATGCATTCAACACCTGGTTGCCATTTGTATTGTATCCTGTCCAGGCATCGACATAATCATAAGTATCATAGGCTTCGTGTTGATCCTCCACTGTTCTCGCGCCATGGATACGTTTCAAGAAGGGATCTTGCGGCACAGAACCGA
>CAZXSQ010000115.1:0-2983 GCA_964643335.1 uncultured bacterium | reverse complement strand
GGAGATCGGTGTAGTCAGCGGGGCCAACCGTTGAGATACTGGCCAAATATTTCCACCTTCAAATGTACGCCAAACCGGGTACATGTTGTTATCCAGACGGTAATTTTCCAGCGCTGTACTGATTGATTTCAATTCAGATTGGACTTTGGCGATTTTCGCCCGAGCCTGTGCGTTCAAAAAATTCGGGACAGCGATGGCCGCCAGGATTCCAATAATCGCAACAACGATCAGCAATTCAATCAACGTAAAACCTTTACTATATTTCATATAAATTCCTTTCTTTAAAAAAAAAGACCAAATTGTAATCGATCAATGATCCAAAAAATTTATAAACTATATGGTAGTTCCTCCGGATTATAGTGACAACTGTGCTAAAATGCATGATTAGCTCAAAACCATGATAAATGAAGAGGATGCTATAACATAGTGCAATCCGCCGCAACGGACGCAGGTTTGCCCTACCAAATGTAGGGTTAGACCTATGTGTCTAACCTGTTTTGAGACAATCTTCCCGATGTTTGCATCCAAATAGGCGGACAAGATGTACACACCCCCAGTATGTCCGCTCCCCCTTTTAATAGCAGGAAAGGCACCTATTGCCGTGTGTCTTTCCTGCTTCTATACTTCTTTTTTTGTGTAATAATTATATGATGACTTGTTTTTATGCGCTGGTTCCAAAGGCCGAGTTTGAAATCATAAAATCATCTTTTCATTACGCAAGACTGACCGGCCAATACATTTAACATTTATTCGATATACAAATAGACTATTAATTATATAGGTGTTCAGAATGAAAACCCAGGAAATTCGAGACCGTTATCGTGAATTTTTTATCGCCCGTGGTCATGAGGCCTGGCCGAGTGACTCATTGGTTCCCCGCAACGATCCCACCCTTCTATTTACCAGCGCGGGCATGGTACAATTCAAACCTTATTTTCGCGGGGAAATGGGCGATTCATTGAAACGCGCCACCTCATGCCAAAAATGTTTTCGCACCAGCGATATCGAAAATGTAGGGCATACGGAACGCCATCATACGTTCTTCGAAATGCTGGGCAATTTCTCATTCGGCGATTACTTCAAACGGGAAGCAATTCGCTGGGCTTGGGAATTTTCACGTGACGAAATGAAGCTGCCCGTGGATAAACTATGGGCCAGTATTTTTGAAGATGATGAGGAATCCGCCGATATATGGAGAAAAGAAACCGATATCCCTGAAAATCGTATCATCCGGCTGGGTGAAGAAGACAATTTCTGGCCTGCTTCAGGCATTTTAGGTCCTTCAGGCCCCTGTTCAGAATTGTATTATGACCAGGGTGCTGAAGTCGGCTGCGGCAAACCGGATTGTGCACCAGGCTGTGACTGTGACCGCTATCTTGAATATTGGAATCTGGTGTTCACCCAATACGACCGCCAGCCCGACGGTACTTTACTCCCTCTTGAACGAAAAAACATTGATACCGGTTTGGGATTGGAACGGATGGCCTGTATCATGCAGGGAGTTCATTCCAATTTCGAAACGGATACTCTCTATCCGATCATCCAGTATTTTGAAGAGCGAACCGGCTTCAAATTTCACGAAGACAAAAATCGGGATGTTTCGTTTCGCGTGCTGGCGGATCATATTCGCGCATCAACTTTTGTCCTGACTGATAATGTTATGCCCTCCAATACAGGCCGCGGTTATGTACTTCGGCGAATCATGCGCCGCGCCATCCGCCATGGTCTGGTTTTGGGATTGGAAAAAGACCTGCTGGCTCCGGCTATGGAAAGAATCGTTGAAGTCAATAAAAAGGAATACCCTGATCTGGCGGAAAATTTCGCTTTCACCAAACGCATTGCTTCAGCCGAGGAAGACGCATTCCGAACCACGCTGAACCGCGGTCTGGTTATGCTCGGGGAGATGATCGACGAGCAACAAAATGAAAACATTTCAATCTTCCCAGGTGAAAAAGCTTTTGCTTTATACGATACATATGGTTTCCCTGCTGATCTGACAGAAGAGATTCTTCAAGAAAACGGCTTCGAAGGCTTTGATGAAAAGGCTTTTGAAAAATGCATGGAAGAACAACGGGCCAGAGCGCAAGCCGCCTGGCAGGGTTCTGGTGAAACGAAAGTTGAAATTGAACTCGCTGTTCCACCCACCACGTTCACCGGATATGAATCGTTGCAGGAAGAAAGTGAAATTCTGGCTTTATTCCGAAACGGAAACCGTATCGAATCAGCCGTTGCTGGGCAGGATGTGGAAGTTGTTGTCGCCAAAACGCCGTTTTATGCCGAAGCGGGCGGCCAGGTCGGAGACAAAGGATTCATTGAAGAACTTTCCGGCAATGATGCAGCGGTGAGAGTTGAAGCAACCCGAAAAACGGCGGCCAATGTGTATGTCCACTTCGGACGAGTCGAGCGGGGGATGCTTAAAGAAGGGGATAAAGTCAAACTCACCATCGATAAAGAAAGCCGGTTGCCGATCATGAAGAATCATACAGCCACCCATCTCCTGCATGCCGCTCTCAGGCAAGTTTTAGGGAAACATGTAAAGCAGTCCGGTTCACTTGTCGACGAGGATAATCTTCGTTTCGACTTTACCCACTTCGAGGCCATGAAACCGGTTGAGCAGCGTAAAGTGGAGGAAATCGTCAACCAACGGGTGTATGAAAACCATCCGGTTAAAACCAACATTGTTTCACTCAAAGAAGCGCAGGAACGGGGTGCTATGGCGCTGTTCGGTGAAAAATACGGCGACGAAGTTCGCATCGTGGAAATACTTGACGGCAACACGTCCAATACACACGTCAGCCTGGAATTATGCGGTGGAACTCATGTCAAAATGACCGGTGAAATTGGACCGTTCCGGATTCTGGGTGAAAACTCCATCTCCGCGGGAAACCGGCGAATCGAAGCCATCACCGGACAACGTGCGGTGGATTACATTGAAGAGGAACACGACCGGCTTCGGTCCATCGCCTCAGTGCTCAAAGTTTCT
>CAZXSQ010000114.1:11356-15092 GCA_964643335.1 uncultured bacterium | reverse complement strand
TTAAACCTGATGAAGTCGTCAAACGCTATATTGAATGCTGGAACCAACAGAAATTCGGCGCAGAATATGACTGTTTCAGCCGTGATTTTTTGACAACTGATCGTGAAACATATATTTCTGCGCGACAACTCTTTTATCAACAACAACTCAGCCAAGGTGGAATGAAAATCAACTTCGAAGGTATCGAATCATCCGATATATACGGAGGTGAAGCAGAAGTAGTCGCTTCCAAAACCATTCAAAAAAATAGCAAAGAACCGGAAGAAGAAAGCGAACTCTATCGCTTGAAATTGGAAAAAGGACGTTGGGTAATCTATGCGGTTGAACCGCTGGATTGACAAAAGATTTTGCCACCATCAACTGGGAATAAGCAGGCATTGAGCCTGCTTTTTTCTTTAAGGTCAAAAAAACATGGCTTTCAAAAATCTAAAAGATTTTATACAACTGTTGAGAGAAAAAAATGAATTGGTTGAGATCAATCATCCGGCTTCACCAAGACTGGAAATCACTGAAATTACAGACCGGGTTTCCAAAGCAGGCGGTCCAGCATTGCTCTTCACCAATCCTGATGGATATGACATACCGGTGCTAATGAATGCCTATGGTTCAGAACACCGAATGTCTTTGGCCTTAGGCGTTGACCATGTGGATGAAATAGCCGAACGCATTCGTTCTCTCATTCACCAAAAACCTCCCTCGACATTTAGCGATAAAATCTCCACGTTGTTTCAGCTAAAAGAATTTGCGGAATTCATCCCCAAAACAGTGTCTGATGGACGGTGCAAAGAAGTGATCTTTTCCGACGATCCGTCTTTGGAGATGCTCCCCATTCTCACCTGCTGGCCGATGGACGGCGGGCCTTACATCACTCTGCCCCAAGTCTACACCCGTGATCCCATTACCGGCACACGTAATGTGGGTTTGTACCGCATTCAAGTTTTCGATCCCAAAACAACCGGCATGCATTGGCAGATTCATAAAGTCGGTGCAGCGCACTACCGCGAATATCATAAGGAAAATCAGCGGATGGAGGTGGCTGTAGCTTTAGGCGGTGATCCGGCGATTCTTTATGCCGCATCTGCCCCATTGCCGCCGAACATCGATGAAATGCTCTTCACAGGATTCCTGCGCAAAGCTCCGGTCGAGATGATCCGCTGCGAAACAGTGGACATCGAAGTCCCCGCCGATGCTGAAATCGTCATCGAGGGTTATATCGATCCGCAGGAAGAAAGAATGGAAGGACCTTTTGGTGACCATACCGGCTATTATTCGCTCGCTGAACCTTATCCGGTCTTTCACATCACCTGCATTACCATGGCGCGTGATCCGGTTTATCCTGCCACTATTGTCGGTATTCCTCCTATGGAAGACGCTTATCTCGGTAAAGCAACCGAAAGGATTTTTCTACCTCTTATCCAGATGAACTTTCCTGAAATTGTCGATATAAATCTCCCTGTAGAAGGCGGATTTCACAGCCTGGCTTTGGTTTCGATCAATAAATCTTTTCCGGGGCATGCTTACAAAACCGCACATGCGATATGGGGAACCGGCCTTCTTTCATTGACGAAAAATATCATTATCGTGGATGGACATGTTAATGTTCAAAATCCCGGCGAAGTGCTTTGGCGGGTGGCCAACAATGTCGCTCCCCAACGGGATATCCAGTTCGTCAAAGGACCGGTCGATGTTTTGGACAATTCATCCGAATATCCACGCTTCGGTTCCAAGATGGTTATCGATGCCACACGCAAACTTCCGGAAGAAGGATTTACACGCGAATGGCCGCCGGATATCAAAATGTCACCCGAAGTCAAAGACAAGATCGACTATATTTGGGATGAACTTGGCCTCCCCATCTCTCTGGAAGAATCCAAAAAAAACATTTTCCGCGTAACTCCGGATTGAACGCCCGTTTTCATGAATGTCACATAAAAAGACAAGGGTATTATTATGGAAAAAATTCTGGTTGTGCCAAGAAAATCACTCGGTGAGTTCATTGATTTTCATGGCTTTAAACCCGTAAATGATATTCAACCGGAAAACCTTCTGCAGGAAAAACAATTCCTCCCCCGTGATGCCATGGAAACCGATCCCTCTTATAAACAGATTATTCCTTATATCCTTCTGCGAAATCGTAACATGGTGTTTCGGTACTGGCGGACAAAACGAAGTGGAGAAAGCCGCTTGCATCATCTTTATTCCATTGGTATCGGCGGACATATCAACCCACGTGATGAAAACCTTTTTACCGAGACCGATGAAATTCTCTCCGAAGCGGCCATGCGTGAGCTACTGGAAGAAGTACACCTTGAAAATCCCTCCGATTTAAATCATGTGGGTTTTATCAACGACGATGAATCGGAAGTCGGTAAAGTGCATCTCGGAGTTGTGTATGAAACTTGGATCAGTCCATCCGAATTGAAAATTCGTGAATCGGCTCTCGGACGCGGTGAATGGAAATCCATAAATGAATTAAAAGACGGTGTGGAGTATGAAACCTGGTCCGGCTTTGTGATCAATCAATTTCTATCCTGTAATTCTCAATAGCCTGATGTGGAATGAATACCTCTTCGCTGATTTTTTATCCGCTTCTCATGCCCCTTATTTTTTAGTTCATGCTCATAAATTAAATAAGCGATCTTGTTGAATTCTCTACGCAACGGTTCATTGAATGGGATGAAAATCTGTTCCATACCTTTTGGAAAATGGGCATACCACCATTCAAGCATGACTTTGGGAGAAAACTTGAAAAAAACATGATCACCGATTTGTTTCTTCTTTTCCATGGAATTAATCCATGGTGGTGAAATATCGTACCGGCAATAGTGGTCGGCGCCCAGGGTCGGATCCTTACTGAGTTTTGAATAGGCGTTCCAAGCTGCTTTGAAGCATTTTTTCCACAATCCTTTGTCTGGACTGAATAATTTCTTATAATTGGGATCGTTTCGGTTAAAACAAGAGAACTGGTAAGGTTTCAACAAAACTTCTTTCAATGTTTTCCCATACCACGATTTCTCCTCAAGCCGATTCATGACAACAAAACCAATCGATAATTTTCCTTCATATGGCTCTGACCGGGATTCACCATAAACACACATAGCCAATAAAGTCAACTCTTTTTGTTTCCACAACGATTGGGAACGTTGGGGTACATAGACTTCCTGTTCTTCTATATCATCCGGTTGCTGAATATATATCGAGTGTCCATTAAAAGGTTGATCATAAAAATGAGTCGAAGCACCTTCCATAGTCTCCAGTTCAGTATCTTCCGGTGAAGGTGGTTCGGGCAAAAATTGTTCTGAGACCAGATCGAGATTTTTTAGATTTTGGTCAGTATTGAAATAAATATCGTCACTGATCATCACAATAGATTTGCTGATCCCCACCCCTAACTCCTGTCCCGACGAATCCACTCCCACAACAGGAGATATGTTGGGTTCATACACAAAGTTCCCCACAGGTGTAATTACGGTTGTGGAAGAACATGCATGGAAAAGGATAAGTATTAAAGTTATCAAGTTGGCTTTTATATCCCGATTCATCCTTGTCTCCTTTTTTGACGGCTTTCACAAAATTATATAGTTAATCCTGGAATTTTATTACATGTCCAAACAAAAAGAAAATTTTAGTTTAATCAGTTTGTCCTTGAAAGTAGGGGCGGTTCGAGAACCGCCCAAAACTACCAAACTTTAGGGGCGGTTCCCGAACCGCCCAAAATAACCAAACTTTAGGGGCG
>CAZXSQ010000114.1:1398-11256 GCA_964643335.1 uncultured bacterium | reverse complement strand
CGGTTCCCGAACCGCCCAAAATAACCAAACTTTAGGGGCGGTTCCCGAACCGCCCCTACATGTTGCAATAGGGTTCTTTTTTAGTGTATCCTATCAATAACATTTATATTGGGGAGAAACATGTCATCTTCAGATAATATCCACACTGAAACAACCGCCATTAAAGAACCACCAACTGGAATAATCTCATCGTTGCGTTTTCTGGGGCCGGGACTCATCCTCTCGGCGGCTATCGTCGGTTCGGGTGAACTGATTGCCACTACCAATTTGGGAGCAGAAGCGGGATTTATACTACTGTGGGTCGTTCTTTTCGGCTGCCTGATCAAAGTGGCGGTGCAGGTGGAACATGGGAAAAATTGTATTATCCACGGTAAACCCTCTTTCCAATCGTGGAATCGCGGTAAAAGCTTAAAACTGTTTGGTATTCATTGGACAGTATACAGCGGAGTACTGTATTTAATCGCCACCTTTTTCGGCCAAGGCGGAGTCTTGGGAGGCTCGGCACAGGTGGCCGCTTATGCTTTCCCGGTGTTTCGGCTGGAAATCTGGCTTTTCCTGTTGGTAATCGTGATCGCCCTGCTGGTGTTCCATGGCAAATACAAACCGGTTGAATGGATCGCCACTGCCTTAAACTTTATTTTCATCGCGACGGTTTTGTATTGCGTTATCGCGATTCAATGGACTCCCTATGCCTACTCGTTTACCGAACTGGCCAGCGGCTTCACTTTTCATCTGCCTTCGAATCTGGTTGCTGTAGCGCTTGGAGCCTTCGGGATTACAGGAGTCGCCGCCGGTGAGACAGTGATGTACACCTACTGGTGCTGGGAAAAAGGCTATGCAGCCTGGACCGGCCCACGTGACGGAACGCCCGAGTGGTATCAACGTGCGCGAGGCTGGACACGGGTGATGATCATCGACGCGATAGTCTCCATGGTAGTGTACACAGTCACAACCTGTGCGTTCTACATCCTCGGCGCAGCGGTGTTGCAAGCACAGGAAACACTGGCGGACGGGAATGATTTTATCTTTCAGTTATCAAGCATTTTCACGGAAGTGTTGGGGGAAGGCTCTAGAGTGATCTTTATGCTTTGCGCATTCACAGTTCTTTTCTCCACCATTTTCGCCAATACGGCAGGATTCTCACGAGTCTGGACGGATTTCTTCGGTTTATGCAAACTGATCGATTGGAACAACATAAAACAACGAAGAAAATCCGTAGCCGTAATGGCCTGGGTATTCCCACTCACCTGCGGTTTAATTTATTTCTTTATTCAAAAGCCGCTCTTCCTCGTCATTTTTATGGGAATAGCGAATTCAATCTTCCTGCTGGTAGTCGCATGGCAAGCCATCGTATTCCGCTACCGCCAAACCGACGATGAGTTAAAACCATCGAAAGTGTATGATGTTATTCTGTGGTTGAGTATTCTATCTATTGCTTATTTGGCGTGGCGGTCGGTGTTTTGAATTCTTCCCAAGGCCTCATCCCATGGTTTAGAATCTTCAGGATGAAGACGATGCTGTTCCAGACGATAATCCAATTTTTTTTCTGGGCTTCCGTAAGTGGAATTTCAGCATGAGATTCGGCAATATGATCCCATAAATCTTGAACCAGATCCAATTTCTCTTCCAGACTCAACTCGAATATAGCGGATTTGAGTTTTTCATTCACTCATCATTCTCCATTACTTACACTGGCACAGTTTTGAACTTGCAAGCCGATTTAAACTAACTCCCGACTCCGCTGCCTGAATCGCCAGTTTTCGATGAACTTCAGGAGGAATACGTACCATAAATTTACCGCTATACTTTTTACCGGCAATCGGTTCCGGAATAGTCTCACCAGCATTTTTCATATCTTGAACACTATCCGAAACAAGTTTTCTTATACCTTTCAATGCGCCTTCCGGACTCGGTGCCAACCAGCTTAAACTTGGATATTCCACGCACAATCCAATATATTCGTTATCTTCTTCCGACCAGGTTACGCGATATGTATAACGGTCATTTTTAAGAGTCATGTTTGTTCTCCAATTTCTCGATAGCCAAGAGAACCTATTTTACTTGATATGCTTTGGCCATACCTTTATCATTTTGAATATTTATTCTGGGATCATCCTGCCAAGGCATTTTATAGATTCGATGACTACTACTTGATTGACGAGCATTCCCAAAATAATAATCACATACTTTGCACAAATCGCTGTACCGGACACCTTTGGGATTTCGCGTCATCTGTGACAGGATATCTTCAATTTTAGCCATGTTTGTATAGTATCATTATTGATACCTTAGTCAAGAGATTGCGGGGACCATGGATACGTTGTTTGTACCCTTGACCGTTTCAAGCATGGCAGCGCCGGAAGTTTTAACACAGTTGATTTTCGTTCTACCGAAATTATTTCGGCCATTATGTTTTTTTCTATTCTAGTTATGTGTTTACGGTGACTAAACTGGGCATCTCATCATAGATTCTGTTATCAAGCACCCTCCCCGCCTTTTTTTTATTTACACCACCCCATTGTTTGAAAAAGAAAGGCACATTTGCATTTTGACACTGTTCCCGAATACTTCGCACCCATTGTTCTTTTATTGGGCGTGCACCCTGACCCGATTCACCGCCAACGATAACCCAGTCTATTCTATCAAGGTTTATATTATCCACAGCTGACAATAACGGTTCCATTGACAAGAACCGCACAGCTGCTGGTACACTTCGAAGGTGGTCGATGCGATAAGAGCATTTGGCGTTTTCAACCGTCACACCCATCCAAACATTCTGGGGCCAATCAAGAAAAGGGGCTAATTCTTCCAATCGCCTGGCCCGTTTAGTTAATATTTGAAATGTATGCCAATCTGCCCGTTTCATAACGTCGAAGATTTGTTTGATAAACCCTAGAGGAATTTCTTCATGGAACAGGTCACTCATCGAATTTACAAAAATAACTTGTGACTTTTTCCATTTGAGAGGATGTTCAAGAACATGCGAATGCATCGTCACTTCAAAACCATTGGTATAGTTCGCTTGTCCCATTGCTTTCAGCCGCTTGGCCATACGTTCAGCATAACAATTCAGACATCCCTCACTGATTTTTGTACAACCCGTCACTGGGTTCCAAGTGGACTCTGTCCATTCTATTTTGGTATTAGCCATTTATTTTTGCCTTTATCTGTTTTAATTCAGGATTCCCTCTAATACGAGAATCATATTATCTTTGGACATGCTCCCCTCATTTCATTAATGTTCAGTGTTTTTACAATAGTAATCTTATCAGAAATTTCGTACTACCCCTATTACTTTCCCTAACACTCTTACATCCGTTGATCCAAGATCATATTCCATTACATCATAAGCATCATTCTCAGGGATTAACTGAATCTTATTACCATCGATTCGAATTCGTTTAACCGTCGCATCACAGTCAATCAAGGCAACACCGATTTCACCATTTTCTACACATTGCTGGCGGTCAACAATGACATGATCCCCATCGCAAATATGAGCGTTGACCATGCTGTCGCCATGAATCCGTAATACGAAATCACCGCTCTTTCCATAAAAATCATCCAAAGAAAGAAAACCTTCATAATTTTCTTCGGCCAAAATTGGTGTACCCGCAGCGACTTTCCCCAGTATAGGCAATCCTTTTTGGCGAAATGGTTTAGTAATAAAAATCCGCCCATTTCGCCGTTCGGTCATACCTTTCTTATCCAACACTTGGAGATATTGATAAACCGTCTTTATATGACAATTAAGTTCAGCCGCCAATTCACGAGTTGTAGGAGACCGTTTTTCCCGCTCAAAGAATGTTTGGATTAACTTAAAAACCTTTTTCTGTTTATTCGTAAGATTATCCATGATTCTCTTAACATACCGTCATTTGACGGTATATTCAACCCCCAACTAACTTTTTTTATAAAAAAATCGCTTGATCAAATTTTAATTTATAGGTTACTTATTTTATGCTCTTCAAGATGGGAGGTATTCTGTTGAATTCTACCATGGCTTCTTATCATGGTTTTTAATCTTCAGGATGAAGCCTATTCATACCCCTCATACCCATCAACACAAGATTCAGAATGAACCAAATCCGACACATCCCAAATGCGAGTCCCATCAGACCCAGTGGTGGCAATTTTTCTTCCATCGGAAGAGAAAGTGACCGAATCCAACGAAGAGGTGTGGCCGGTGAGTGTGAGCATCAATGCCCCGCTTTCGGCATCCCATAATTTTGTAGTTTTATCTTTACTTGCAGTAGCTATTATTTTGCCGTCGGGTGAAAAAGCTGCATCGGTTACATAATTTTCATGCAAATCAAACGTATGGATGCGAGTACCATCGCTTGCATCCCATAAAGCGGCTATATTATCCCAGCTTGTAGTTAAAATAGTGGTACCATCGGGTGAGAAAAGGGCTTTGGATACTACATTAGTATGTTTGGAAATAGACAAGATTTCTTCACCGGTTTCCACATTCCATACTCTTGCTGATGTATCATAAGGTCCTTCTCTATCATCAATACTTCCACAAGCCGTTAACAATTTTTTCCCATCTTTTGAAAAGTCAATGGAACGAATAATCGCCCAATGACCTTCAAAATTTTGGATTTCTTCACCGCTTTCGATATCCCATAATTTTAATGCGCCTTGACCACCTCCAGTAACCAAATGCCCGCCATCGGGAGATACGGCTGCAGAATCTATAAATTCATCTATAAAGAACGTTTGCACATGCTCGCCACTTTGAATATTCCAAAGTTTTGAATGGCCTTCGTAAGAGACAATTAAGACGTATTTACAATTAGAACATAGAATCAAATCGCTTATTCGTTCTATATCCCATGAAATAATCTCTTCCACCGTTCCGGTATTAATATCGCAAGTTAATATTGAAGGGTGGGTAGAATTTAAACGCCGATCCCAATTAGTACCTATAATCTTCCGATCATTGTCATGAAAAAAAATTGAGCCATATGTATCCATATGATTCAGTATGGAAAAAATTTCATTGCCTGTATCCTTCTCCCATACTTTAACTGTATTGTCATAACTTGCACAAAAAAGATGGGTTTCGTCAGGAGAAAAATCGAGTTCCATGAACATGCTGTTATGAGCGGTGAAGGCAAAAATTTCCTCGCCGGAATTGATATCCCACAGTTTAATCTCTCCTTCGTTGTTTCCGGTTATGAGTTCAACACCTGATGGAGATATAGCAAATCTCGGTGAATAATAAAGTGTCATTCCTATTACATGGGGATCGTGGTCAAAGCTGCGCAATTCTTCACCGGTTTGTGTATTCCACATTTTCAAGACCCCTTCACCACCAGAAGCAAACACATATTGCCCATCCGGTGAGAATGCGGCGAGTTGAGCAAAATGATCGTGTTGAAATGTTCTGATTAATTCTCCGGTTTCAATATCAAAAAGTTTGGCTGTTTCTTCAGTGGATCCGGTCAACAGCCATTTCCCATCCGGTGATACAGCCATCGTAATGGGAAATTCTCTGTACGGAATAAATTGGATTTCGTAACCTTCATCAATATCCCACAGCGTGATCAAATTCCATGTTCCGATGAATAATTGACGGCCATTCGGCATAAAAGCTAAAGATTGTAGCGCCCAAGGAAGATCAGTGAATGTGAATAGGTTTTCCCCGGTTTCAACATCCCATAAAATGGCTGTTCGATCCTGACTGCCTGTGACTAATTGTTTCCCATCCGGTGAGAATTCCAGAGCAACTACCCAATCCGAATGGCCTCTAAGCCAATGTCTAAGTTGAGGCGTGTCATTCTCTACATTCCACAAAAAAGCTCCTAAAGGCCCGCCGGTCGCAATATATTTTCCATCCGGTGAATAAGCAGCGGCTTTGAGGATACCTAAATTCAGAATAATTTCTCCGGATTCACCTTTAATAGGTAAGTTTATTTCGGCTGAGTTGCTGGACATACTGCAAAACAATACGATGAGAAGCGCTATAGAAAGTATCGTTCTTAATGTCATAGAGAGTACCTCCCGCAGAACCAACGCCGCAATGGTCTGCGTGTGGAATAATGGAAGGAAAACAACACATTGACACATCCACTTTTACTATAACGTTCATAATGGAATATTTAATCAACAGTGTCAATCAAGTAATTGTAAAAAGGTGTAATTTTCTAAATCACGATTGCTTGGGTGAGATAGTTGTTTTGTTCCCTCACGTTAGCTTGTCAAGGGTGTAAACAGCGGGTGCCAAGGGTACGTTGTTTGTACCCTTGCGGTGTATCCTCAAACGTGTAAACAGCACACACTTGCCACCTGGCGTGGTTTGTACTCTTACGTTGACCCGTCAAGGGTGTAAAAAACACACCCTTGGCACCCTTTGTTGACTTTTCATTTTCTTGAGTTGAAGAGTAAACAAAAAAAGGCAGAGCTAGCCCTGCCTTTCTGATAGGAATAAGAATTGTATTTAAATTATTCTTCTTCGCCTTCCTCGATCTTACTCTCTGCGACAATTTTTCCAGCCAATTCATGTGGTACCTGTTCGTAATGATTGAACTCCATCTCGAAGGTACCCCGGCCACGGGTGATGGATCGCAAATCTACCGGGTATTTGTACATTTCCGACAGAGGAACCTGGGCCTTTATCAACTGTTTCCCTTTAACAGGTTCCATTCCCATCACGCGTCCACGGCGTGAATTCAAATCACCCATAACGTCACCCATATAGCTTTCCGGTACTTTCACCTCGACATTCATAATGGGTTCAAGGATAACGGGATTGCATTTTTCCCGGGCCACCTGCCGCATACACATGGAGGCAGCTATCTTAAAAGCCATTTCGGATGAATCCACCTCGTGATGCTTGCCGTCAAAAAGATCAACGGAAATATCAACCACCGGGTATCCGGCAAGAATACCACGGGACATGGCATCAGCGATTCCCTTTTCAACAGCGGGAATAAACTTGCTGGGGATAGCCCCACCAAAGATACTGTTGATAAATTCATAGTGCTGCCCGCGTTCCAATGGCTTAAGCCGCATATGCACTTCCGCAAATTGTCCCCGGCCTCCCGACTGTTTCTTGTGCCGGTAACTGCCCTCACCAGAAGCCACGATCGTTTCGCGATAGGCCACTTTCGGCGTATCGAGATCTACATTGAGTTTGAACTGGTTCCTCATTCGATACGCAATGATCTCCGCTTGCAGCGAACCAGCTGTTGATAGAACCGTTTCATGCGTCTCGGTGTCCCGTTTCATCTTGATAGTCGGATCGCCCGAAATGATCTTCGGCAGAATCGTTCCGATCTTATCCTCATCACTTTTTTCGGCGGCATGAAGAGCTACATGAATTGGAGGTTGAGGATATCGGGGGGGATTCACCAATACATCCCCAGCCTCGGTGGATACCGTTTCGTTTGTATCAAAACCTTCATTCTTAGTTAAAGCGATAATATCGCCCACCGTAGCTCGGTTTATTGTATTGTGTTTCTTTCCACTTACAGAAAGTATATGAGAAACCTTTTCGCGGCTTCCCCGCGAGCGGTTGTACCACTCAGACTCACCCATAAACGATCCACTGAACACTCGAATAAAGGATATCTTGCCGGCAAATGGATCAACCTGGCTCTTGAATACAAAACCCATTCCCGGTCCCTCTTCCTTGATCTCCTGTTGAAAAGTTTCGTCTTTATTCGCCTTGGTGGCGGGGAATGTTTTTCGAGCAAGGGGATCGGGGATAAAACTGATAAAATAATCCAATAACGATTCTATACCGGTGCAATGAAACGCATCAGTTACAAAAATAGGAACAATAGAACCCGAAACGGCTCCATCGCACACGCCTTTCCGTATCTCATCGTTGGACAGCTTCTCATCGGAAAGATAACGTTCCATCATCTCGTCATTCGTCATGACAGATGCTTCAATCATCTTTTGCCGGTATTCTTCCACTTCGCCGGCCATTTCATCAGGAATGGGACCTTGTTTGGTGATTTTTCCCTTGTCATCGAATGTCATGTACTTATCCATGACCAGATCGATAACACCTTGAAATGAATCTTCTTTCCCCACAGGTAAACATACCGGACATACCTGAGCGTTTAACACATTCTCCAAACTCGCCAGCGAAGCGGCAAAATCGGCTCGCTCCTTATCCATGCGGTTTACCACAACGGCTCTCGGCAAATTATACTCTTCCAGGTAGTCCCAAATCTTTTCAGTTTCCACCTCGACGCCGGACTGAGCGTTTAAGACGAGCACAGCCGCATCCACTGCTTGAATCGCGCCAAGAATATCACCAATAAAATCCGTATATCCGGGTGTATCGATCAAATTGATTTCGTGGCCTTTATAAGGAAAATGCAGCAATTTTGAAGAAAGGGTAATCTTTTTGTCTTTTTCCTCATCGAGGTAATCAGCATAGGTATTTCCGTCTTCCACTCGTCCTAACCGGTCGACGATACCATTATGATAAAGAATTGCTTCTATCAAAGAGGTTTTTCCCGCCCCGTGATTGCCCAAAATGGCAATATTTCTTTTTTTGCCAACCTCGACTTCTTTCATGAAACTTACTCCTTTTTGCTTATGAAAAATAAGGGATAATTCAACAATAACGTTTGACTTGAATTAAACAGAGGGATTAAGATTACAAGCCTAACAAAAAACGAACAAGGGATAAACTCAACAGTGATTAACCCGGTCTATCCATAAATGTTAGCCAACTTTAGAAAATTTTGTACCCGCTCAATTTTAAATTGAACATTTCGCTATCCCGCCATTGTGGTTGAAAATATGAAACACACCCTAACGGACTGAAAGCAGGGTCGGTTCGCGAACCGCCCCTGCATGCATCCCCTGACTATCTTCTATAATTCCCTTGGGGTAAACTGCATAAAACCAACAACGGTATGGTAAATTAAACAAACATTTTCTAGGTATTTGCATGTCATTTCTTGACTTTTCTTATAAAAAAATCATCAGACCATGTCTATTCAATTTTGATCCTGAAAAAGTACATGATCTTGTTTTATCCCATCTCAATAAGATACATTTTTTGAAACCACCCTTGAAGTGGTTGTTTACTTTGGAAGATCACCGATTGGAACAAAAAATTTGGGGATCCATCTTCAAACATCCTATCGGCCTGGCCGCCGGTTTTGATAAAAACGCCGAATGTACAGATATATGGGACATATTCGGTTTTTCTTTCATTGAAATTGGAACCGTAACTCCTCTACCACAAGAGGGAAATCCCAAACCCCGGCTGTATCGTTTTCCCCAAAAACAAGCACTGGTCAACCGTATGGGATTCAACAACGATGGAGCCGAAGCCATAGCCAGGCGGCTAGCCGGTCACTATTCCAATAGGGCTGGAAAAACCTCAATCATGGGGATCAGCTTGGGAAAACAGAAAGATACACCTATCGAACATTTAGACAAGGTTATACAAGATTATTTGTTTTCTTTGGAAACTCTTTATGAGTTTGCCGATTTTTTTGTGGTGAATGTTAGTTCACCCAACACGGAAAATTTGAGAACCTTGCAGCACGGCGAAATGTTGGAAACTTTATTGTCTTCCATAATCACCAAATTAAATGATTTGAAAAATCAGCCTTTCAAGGCAAGAAAACCTCTATGCATAAAATTCGCACCGGATTTGACAACAGAAGAGATACACGAGTCGGTCGAAATTATTATAAAACTTGGTATTGATGGCATCATAGCCACAAATACAACCAATCAATTGGACGAACTCGGTTCCTCGGCACCGGCAGCAGGTGGGTTAAGCGGCAAACCGCTTACAAAACGTTCTACGGTAATCATTAGAATCATTTCGGATTTGACAGATGGAAAAATTCCAATAATCGGCTGCGGTGGAGT
>CAZXSQ010000114.1:0-1388 GCA_964643335.1 uncultured bacterium | reverse complement strand
CTAACAGAACTGGTTCACGAATCCCCTGAAAGAGCTGAGGACGCCATTGAAAAACTAGAGGCAGGAGCCTCCCTGGTGCAGGTATACACTGGATTTGTTTATGAAGGTCCACGCCTTGTACGAAATATTCTCGGGGGCATCATCGAATACATGAACCAAAAAAGTTACACACATATCAGCAATTTAAAGAATGCAAATACAAGAAAAAAATGACATCATTTATCTCCCTTGAAACATTGACAACGGAACATGGATTCATAGATATACATCAGCTTCAGCTGGATCTCTTTCAAACCAACCGTGCTCATGCAGCGGCTAGTAATCCGAGATTGAATGAATATGTGGATGACTATTTAAAGATAAACAAAATACAACTTTCGCGTGTGCCCAACAACGCATTCATCTTCCGGATTGAGAATAATCCAACAGGAGCAACACACGAGATTAAAATCCAAGCACAACATGTTTCGACAGACTATCCATATAATCGCTATCGACAGTACTCACCGGACAATCAATGGCTACTGGTTATTGGAATCGATGCCCTTCCACTTTCAAAGCAAACTATTAAAGAAACCAATCCGGTTATCATCATCGAACCGGATATTGATAATTTTGTTTGCCATTTCGCAATTTTTTCTTATTCTGTTTTGATTCAATCTCCCCAAACCTATTGGTATATTGGAGACGAGGCATTCCAAATCGCTCTTGATGGTCTTGACTCGGCACTTGAACCTTATTTCCTGAAAAAATCCAACGTTTTCCCGGTTTTCAGCCGGCGTTTTTTGGAAACATCTAAAAACCAGCTGCGAAATTTTACCAATCAGTTTCACAATAAATTTTCAATGAAACATAAAGAAATAAGTACATTGATGTCGGAATTCAAATCCAAGTATATTACAAACCAACCGTCACAAATTCACACAATCATGATTTGTGTACCCAAAGTAAGCTGCTGGATTATGATCGCGAACAATCTGGCAAAGGGATTCCAAGAATTGGAATGTGAAGTACACTTATCACTGCTCTCTTATCCACTTCACTCCTGCAATTTGGTTGAACTGCTTAAATCAATTTTGATATTAGGGCGTTTTCAACCGGATTTATTTGTCACTATCAGTCATCCTTCCGATGCGTTAATTCCTGGAATTGAAACCATCCCACTAAAACGAATGGTATGGTATGTAGATGAACCGTTTCATCTTGGACAAACGAAGCACAACACCAACGATCATATTTTTTATGTATGGGATTCTTTTTCCGAACATTTAAAAAATAGAGGCGGGCAATTAGCACAGGAACTTCCCATTGCGGGAACACCGTTAAACTTCATTCGAAAGAATGAATTGGCCTGCGAAATTGGATTCGTGGGAACAGTCAAAAATTTT
>CAZXSQ010000113.1:0-15179 GCA_964643335.1 uncultured bacterium | reverse complement strand
GATACCGTTTTAATCATAATTTACAGAAAAAATCAGAGGAAAATGCTGTACTGACCGCAAAGGGCGGATTTTTGGATAACACCTACTTCCAACGCGCCCATTGGTCGATCAGCAATCCTGGCAACTATGCCAATCTGCTGGTGTATGACAAAAAGGACGCCTATTTGATACGCATGTTCGACAATATGAAGTTACTCGATCCCAAAAACTATTTCACGCCTGGAAAAGATGGATATGAAATTCTTTTACAACATCGTGATACTCGGGAAAAACAATGGTCAAAACGCATTCCTGTGCGAGTGAAGAGCATGGTTCTGGCTGGGAATCGCCTGGTAACAGCTGGCCCGCCGGATGTGGTTGATCCCAACGATCCTCTCGGCGCTTTTGAAGCAAGAAAGGGCGGTATCCTCAATGTTTTCGAAGCAGACAGCGGCGAGATTCTTTCAGAATACAACTTGGAATTGCCTCCTGTGTTTAATGGCGCTGCAGTTGGCAATCACTCACTTTACATAGCCTTGGAGAATGGCCATTTGTGCTGCTTATCTCAATAGAACTAAGCGAAGTAATAATCAAGCTTTACATACCAAATAGGATGGATTACCGTTATGCCAGGTTTTATTAATAAAATTAATCAGGGATAAACGGGTGAAGGCATGACAAATAATACGATTCCCCGCAGGAAACCTCTCCAAGCGAATATCGGTGTTTTTGGTGTCGGCCATTACACTTATTGGCCCCAGTTTGAGGGATTATGGGATGAATTAAGAATGAAGCAGGATCGCTTCATACAAAAATTAGAATCCCATCAGGTTCAAGTAAAAGACTTTGGCATTGTCGATGATGCCCGAAGCGCTTACGAACTGCTGCCGAAATTGAAAGCGGCTGATTTGGATTTGATCTTTTGCGATATGCTCACCTATGCCACTTCAAGCACGTTTGGGGTTCTTATTCGTGACATCGATATACCAATTGTGTTAGTGGCACTGCAGCCGTTAAAGGCGATGGATTACCCCAACGCCTCCACATATATGCAATTGTGCAACGATGATATTTGCTCGTTGCCTGAGTTCACAGGCGTCGCTGTCCGGATGGGTAAAAAAGCGCCCGATTGTATCATCGGCATACTGAATGGTGATCCCGTTGCGGATGAAGAGATTAACGATTACTACCAGATCGCCAACGTTCTGCACGATCTCAAAAGAGCAAGAATCGGATTGATGGGGCATGTGCTGGAAGCCATGCTCGATATGCACAGCGATCCGGCTCAATTCACCGCTGCTTTTGGCTGCCACATTGTTCAAACGGAACCGCACGACGTGTTTCGCTTCTATCGTGATGTGGATGAAAAAGAAATACAGCAAGAAATCAAGCAAATTTTATCTTTTTTTGATACACCTAATCCGATTTCAGATCCAATCACAAAAAAACTAACCGAGGAGGATTTGAATACAGCCGCAAAAGTTTCAGTTGCGCTAAATAAATTCATCGATGATAAACAACTCGATGGGCTGGCGTATTATTACGAAGGCGAACCGGATTCAGAATTGCGGAAGGTTGTCACCAATTTTATCGTGGGGAATTCTATATTGATTGCCTCTGGTTTTCCGATGTGCGGTGAATTGGATTTGAAAACATGTGTGGCCATGCTTATCATGGATCGACTGGATATAGGTGGGAGCTTCGCTGAATTTCACCCGGTTGATTTTAATGAAGGATTTGTGATGGTTGGCCATGATGGTCCTCACCATATCAACATTGCTGAGGGAAAGCCGGTGTTGCGCAGTCTGATGAAATTTCACGGCAAACCCGGTTCAGGCGCAAGTGTTGAATTCAAAATCAAAGAAGGCCCCATCACCATGCTTGGCATCACGACAACAGGGGAAGGGAAGTTCAAATTCGTGATCGCTGAAGGTGAGTCGGTTCAAGGCCCAATCCCACCGACCGGCAATACCAATACCCGCGGCTTTTTCAAACCCGATGTTCGCACCTTTTTAAAACGCTGGGTGGCGGAGGGACCGACACATCACTTCGCCTTGGGGATAGGCCATAAAGCACATCTGATCGAAAAAATCGCAAACTTTTTGAATATTGAATCCGCCGTTGTTCAACGTGAGTTTTAGGTATTCTATACCGATAACATCTACTTTTTCTTGAGTGTCAAACTCACACCCTCTTTGACAACGGTATCCAGTTTTGGATTAGTAGTAATTGCTTCCACGAAATCAGGGTCGGCCATTCTTGGAGTAATATTGTGGGCAATGATAAGGCCGCCGGGTTGGATAAGCGGTAATAATTTGTTCAAATAATCAATATAGCCCTCTTTATCGGCGTCAAGAAAAAGGATATCAATCGGTTCTTTCAACTCTTTTACTTTTTCGTGAGCATTACCTTCAACCACCGTTATGATATCTGCCATACCGGCTTTCTCAAAATTCTCACGAGCGGCCGCTGCTCGCTGAGCATTGATTTCGAATGTAGTCAACTTACCGCCGGTTTTCTTCAATGCCATCCCAAACCAGATCGCTGAATAGCCGGTTGATGTGCCAATCTCAACGACATGTTTCGCATCCATGGACTCCGTTAATAAACGAAATAGACGGCCATCACTGGGAGGAACATTACGGAAGCGTTGATTTTCAAGAATATTGTCTAAGACACTTAGTATTTTCTTCTCATTCTCGTCTTTAGGAATTGGAGGTTTTTCAAATGCCGCATCTCCTCTCGCTCCACGAAAAGGACGCTGAGCAAGAGAGTCAGAAAACAAGAACACAGAAATTCCTATCACTAGGCTGACAATAATCAAAGAACGGAAAAAGTTTCTCATTGGGATTCTCCTTCATTAAAATTTTTGAATCAGAAACCGCAATAATTGTTCCTGGATTTCAAGAGAAAAATTATTAAATTATGAGCATATTGTGCTCAATTATATCATCTTAATGAGCAAAATTTGCGCTCACTCCATGATTTTTGCCTGCTTAAAAAGTCTTTTCTAATAAACATATACAAAGTGCTTGTTTTGGATTATGTTACATTGATTCAATCTGTTTACGGGAGATTAATAATGTCTGTTAAAAACTTTTGGCTCATCCTGCTGTTATTATTTACCATCATTCCATGCAGCAGCGAAGAAAATAAGGATTACGGAGAGTTTCGCTCTGCGGAACTCCGATGTATTATCGGCAACAACGCGGCGATGGGAGATCATCGTGGCGGTTATAATGGTGTCTTTCGGTTGACCTCTATACATCAATCTGAATCGATTTTTGTCCCCGCCTATGCCGGATTAAATCTGGAGCACATATTCGATGGTGACACTGAACGTGGACCGGTTGAACAATTCTTGGAACCCCGTCACTCTCCAATGCAATTCAAAAAAATGGACGAGGGAACGGCATTACTGCACCAACCGCCGACTCCTCACAGGCAAATGGAAAGTACAACGGAATTCCACTTACTCGATCCGTACTACATCGATGTGACGTTTCGTTGTACACCACATAAAGACGCCTATCAAGGCGGCGCTTTTGGTTTATTCTGGGCGAGTTATATCAATGCACCGCTCAATAAAAGCACTTATTTTTTGCGCGGGAATTCAAGTCTCGACGATCCTCTCTGGCAGCAGTTTTGTACGCAGTATCATGGTCATGACAGCACGGTGAAATCGTCACAGGATACCTTTAATTGGGCGTTTGAAGGAGAGCCTAACAATTTGCTTTATGCGAACATATCCAAAATAACGTATGCGGTGCCTTTCTATTATGGTATTTTTCGAAACATGGTTTTCATTGTGATCTTTGACGACCCGGAGAGAATCCGGTTCGCACACTCTCCTTCGGGGGGAGGACGTACGCAAAAAGGGGACGATACATGCCCGGCGTGGGATTTTCAGTTTGTCGTTCCAAACTACGAGATTGGGAAGGAATATCAATTCAAATACCGGGTGGTTTATAAACCCTGGGCTGGCCGGGACGATGTGTTGAAGGAAGTGAGTGACTATTTATTAAATTAACCAGCATTTCTAGTAGCCGGTTTGGTTGAAGGTGGTCCAAATGCGGGCATAGCAGACGTCCCAAATATGGGTTGAGCAGGGGGCCTCGCCTTTGCTTTTAGGTGTGCGGAAAAGGGGGTGCGGACATCTTGTCCGCATTCAATCTATAACCCATACTATCACGCATCATTGCGGGCAAGATGCCCGCGCTCCCCTAGAAAAATTACCCCCATAGATGTGAAGTATTCACGGGTTGGCCGAGAAGCTTCAAATACAAAAATAACTGGCACTTATGGTGGGATAAATGAGTGATCATTTGTAACAAGCGTTGTCCCAAAACCATTTCCGAAGCATCCCACGGAGCGGTGGTGGTTTTATTGGCTAGATCGTCTTCACTACACTGTGCCAGCATATCGAGCGCCAGTTGTTTATCTTTCATCAGAAGATTCTTGGCGTTTTCTACATCTTCGATGGCGGGCATCTTTTCCGCCGGGGGCAGCATTTCTTCCGGTGATAGATCCTTCAAATCGACTCCATCCGGCATTCCCCAATCACCCGTGATGAAACCTTTGATGGGAGCGCCGCACGAATCCGTCATGTGGCGGAGGAGTTGTCCCAGCGTCATCCAATTCTTTCCCATCGAAGGCTTCCAATTCAGTTCACTCTGACCGGCTAAGTTCATCAACCGATGGCTCACATTGAATTCCGATTCAATTTGACTTTGAAGCAGGGCAGACCAGTTCATGATGATTCCTTTCAATTTTTAAGAAACGCCGGTATTTTGACCGGAAAACTTTTACATATGCTGATATAATATCTTTCAGATATAACTTGTAATCTCTCATACGGCTACAGCCTCATTTAAAATCGATTCCCTGAGTTCCTCCTTCAAGGCGCGCTTAGAGACGACGTCTACTTTCTGTTGGAACTCTTCCTCCAGAAAAATAGCCAAACCGGTCAGATCGAGAAGGTCAGCATCATCTTTAAAGTCTACAAGGATGAGTCTCGTTTTTCGACCCATCGATTTTTTTTCCTGGAAGTGATGGGTCAAACGACGTGAAACATCCTGCTCGGCTTATTTCGATAAACTCCAAAAATCGCATCATTCACCCCGTCTGTCTTCATGCTATGGTTCTGCGATTTTCAAAAACATTAGGCAGATCGACGACGGCTCTTCCAATAATCTGGAGGACGACTCATGTGCATGACGACGTAGATAAATACTCGATCATCTTCAATACAGTAGTATATTCCGAATGGAAACCGGGGGATGATATGACGGCGCACATCTTCCTCAACGATCTGCCAAGCCTCAGGGGAAGTGAGGATATTCTCTATTCCGGTTTCAACGGCATTGATAAAAGATTCGGCTAAGCGGTGGCTCATATCGGCATAATAGGACACAGCCTCCAGGTATTCTTCAAGCGCCTCGGGGTGAAAATAATATTTCATTTATCGATGATCCTACGTGCCTTAGCTAGAGCATGGGGGCCATCGATGGGTTTCACTTTCTTTTGCCTCATTTCATCCCTACGCTTCTTAACAATATCAACCTGAAGAAGCTCTATATCAGAGTTTACGTGAGTTACCAGGTATTCAACAATACGCTCCGCCAACACAGCTTTGGATTCATCTGGTAGGCTCATTGCCTCCTCGTAGATCTGGTCAAGATTTATTGCCATTTTATCCTCCAAATTAGAGTGCAATAACTGCCATTTATGTAAAATCATAACACTGGAACGCAAAGGCGCTAAGATGCAAAGGCGCAAAGGTTATTGAAATAAATCTGGTACTGTTGGTTTATCTGGATGGTGTATTGATTTTCCCTGTCATGTGTATTCTTAACGATCTGATATAAGTTTAAATATGAAAATATTACCCCAAAAATTGATCTATTTGTAAAGCCTTGCGTTTAAATTCAATCAACGCTGGCAATTAAGCATCCAACATTAAGCACTCCTTAGATTCCGGTATAATATAAAAGTAAAGCCAACAGGAGTATTTTATGATGAAGCGATTCAACATTGCATGTACGCCAATGGTAATATTTTTATTGATTGGCGTTTCGATATTATTTTCCGGTTGTACCACGATTGAAATGACCGCTGTGCCAAAACCCGGTGTATCGGTGTCACCCAGTGGTGAAATGGCATCTGTGAGTAAAGAAGGGCTTGCCATTAGTGTTTCTGAAGCAGAAACTTCTTCAAAGCTGAAAAGGGTGCTTACCCCATTCAATGTTGTGTTGATCAACCAGACCGATCACGAGATGGAATTTATCCCCAAAGATATCTTGCTGTTCGATCAAAATAACCGGCAGTTTTTTGCCTTGAAAAAAGATGCTTTGATTGAAGCCGCGGTTTCCGGTTCAGAATATATCGGCCATATGAGTTGGGGAGTTTCCTATCATCATTATTATCCAGGTTATGGTTTCTATGGGCATTATTATCCGTGGTGGCATGATCCCTGGCCGGTGGTTTATACTCGGCCATACCGGGCAATACTGGCACAAGCATTGCCCATCAGGCCGATTACATTGAAGCCCCATTCGACCGTATCTGGGAATATATACTTCGGGGTATCAAAGAAATTTTTGCAATCTGTCCGGCTTGAACTAACGCGTTTTGCTCAAATGCCGACACCGTCAGATTCCAATCCGAGAGAAATTATGTACACTTTCCATTTCAATGTGATCCGAAGGTAGGAAGCATCAAAATGATTGAAAAATCCAGATAAGAATCCCTGCGAACAACATGCTGGGCAGCAGGTTTCCAACGCGAATTTTTCCTATCCCCAGCAGATTGATTGAAATGGCTAGAATCAGCAAGCCACCGGCGGCGCCAACTTCGGTGACCACGTATTCAGGCAGTTTCTCGCCGATCCCCATAAAGATAAGGGTTAAACCGCCTTGAAAAATCAATATGGTTACTGCACTAACCATGACACCGGCGCCCATCGCTCCGGCCAAAAAGATGGCGGCATGGCCATCCAGAACGCTTTTGGTGTAAAGTATCTCTCCATTGCCTTCCACTCCGGCGCGTAATGTTCCCAAAATAGTCATGGCTCCCGTGCAAAAAAGCAGGCTGGCGTAAACAAATCCCTCGATGAACTGAGGATCGCCTTCAAAATGCATAAGGCGTTTCAAGTATCCACCGGCGGATTCCAAACGGCCTTCAATGTTCAGCCCTTCTCCTGTCAGGCCACCGAGAATCATGCTAAGGGCTAAAACTGGCACATGTTCGGTTCTTAAAGCATCTCTCATACCGATAACGATTGTGGCCAGGCCGATCGTCTGGAAGAGCACGACTTTAAACCGGTCAGAAATGCGTTCATGCAAAAGCAGCCCGATCAATGAACCGAGCAGGACGGCGAGTGTATTGACAAGGGTGGGTGTCACTTAGAAACAAACCTCCATTGGCTCATTTTTATTACAAAAAAATAAATGCATGTGCCCAAAAGCTGGAGTGAAATCCAGTATAATGCTAGATTCTATTATTGTTTATTTAGACTCATACTGATTCTTTAGAGATAAAATGCAAACATCAATTTTTTTCCCCTATTTCTATTTGCCGAATGAGATATTTTTACGGCATCAATATCTTTATTCAAATAAATTATTGAGGATACATCCATCGGACCGTAAACCAAGAGACAGTAGGGAAGTGAAGCGTTTCATTTCCGAGTCTGGCTTTCCGGAAGACTTAATTCTCAATGAAGAGAGAGAGGACGTAAGCAACCGTTTTATTACCATGATTGAAAAAACCTACACGGAAAACCGGGATGTTTATATTCAACAATTAGGAAAGTATGACAAGGAGAGAGCATCCGCCAAGACTTTTCATCTCTGCCGTCCGGATATTTGGCCGAAAGTAGTACAAACACTGCTTGATAAGGGGCTGGCCAACATGGAGAAATCAGGCTCCTGGTGTTTATCGACCCGAAAAATGGTCATGGCTTGGACAATTTGCCAGACGTTATACTTTCAAAAAGATTTCAACGTGCCACGCTGCACCGATGATGTTGTTTATGATGACCTGGCCGTTTTAGCCGAATGTTTACCTGATGGTAGTGGAGATGAAGTTATTGATCGCGCCGTGCTTGAATTTCCATACGTTTATCCAGATAAGATATTGGATAAAAGCCTTGATCAGTTGGAGTCCATCAAGAGACAAATGATGTCATTCACCGAGACTTTTCAACCTGTTCTGCTGGAAGAAATCCAGAATATTGAAAAATTGAAATCCATGCCCGAGGTAAAAAATCAACTTAAAGATATTCATTTCAAACTGAAAGAGCCATTGAATAAAATCAGTGAGATAATGAAAAAGAACGGGGAGAAAGTTGCTTGGGCATATGGTCAAATACGGTGGTATTTGAGTTATGATTCATCTTTGAGTGAATTCACTACTTTCTCACCTGTTAAAATTAAAAATCTTTCACTGAATAAAGTACCTGTACCTATTTCGCAAAATGAAAAAGAGAGAGTTCAGCAGTATCCGGGGTGTTTTCTATGGACAATGGATTCATCGAGTTCAGGAAAAGGTTTTTTTCAAAAAATGGCCAATCTGTTTGGGCATTGAATGGTGAGGACAGGGGTTGAAATAAATCAGTTCCCTTCGGTGGGTTTCTTTTGCAGGACTTTAACCAATCCGCTAAGATTTTGAACTTCGGTTCTGGCGGCGGCAAGATTTTCCTGCTGAATGGCTTCATATACCTCTTTACGGTGGATAGAAACACTTTTGGGGGCGGTTACACCAATTTTTACTTGTTCACCTTTTATATCGACAACGGTAATAACAATGTCATCGCCAATGATGATGCTTTCATCTCTTTTTCTGCTTAAAACAAGCATATTTGCCTCCGCCGTCCATGGCTGGCTGGGTTTCCACCCTTAATTTCATATAAAGAACACAGTGTATAATTCTTTTTTTCTCAGTACTTTTCAGGATCTTCCTGTGTAGTATTATCCGGTTCTTCACCGGTTGTATCCGCTCCTCCAGGAGGTGCTGCCAGTTCGGGAGGTATATCTTTTAGTAAAAAGTGTTTTGTATGGTATCGATCGTCGATCAGAACCAGTTGTTTACCAATATTTTTCTCACTGTTAATCACTAGTGGTCCACGTAGGTTGGCCGTCAAATTCATGGGATCAGGAGGGATAGTCACAATAGTCAAGACAGTCGCTTTGGTTAGATCATCCAGCTGAATCGTGGCCAATTCCATAGGTTTAACCTGTATCTCGTATCCTGGGAAGAAAATAAATGGGTCCACGACCACAAACGCCAAATCTGGATCATCAAGGGACTGAAACCACAAAAAGGGGGCTTGCTCGGGGTCTTTTAATAGGACATACCGGTGGATATGATTAAATCCCAACAGCCCCTCGGGAAGTGTGATGATTTCAGAAGGTGAAATCTCAACCTCACCGAATCGCGCCGTGTGGAATTTCTGTGTCGTTGCTGATTGATCGGATTGTGTCGAGTTCATGCTTAAGAATACAGTTCCTCGTTTTCTTCTTCTGTTAGTTTAAGGAATACCGACTCTAGGCGCAAGTCGGAAGTCTCATCTTGTATTCGATGCCGAAGTTCTTCCATCGTGCCCACCGCGATCAGTTTACCTTTTTGAATGATACCAATCCGGTCACATAATTCTTCGGCAATATCCAATGTGTGTGTCGATAAAAAAATGGTCATGCCTTCACGGCATTTACGTTTCAACAAGTCTTTGACCAATCGGCCGCTTCTCGGGTCCAATCCTACCATAGGCTCATCCACGACCAGGACTTTGGGATCATGAACCAGAGCACTGGTCATCACAAGTTTTTGGCGCATGCCATGCGAATACGATTCGATTAAATAATGAGCGGCATCCAGCATATCAAAAAGCGTAAAGTATTCACGCGCCAGTTCATCAATTCTTTTTTTGGGAACGCCGTATAATCCTCCCACAAAATGCACATATTCATAGCCGGTTAATTTTTCATAAAGATAAGGACTGTCGGGAATATAACCGGTAATGGCTTTTGCTTTCTCAGGTTCGAGAGCATTATCATACTGCACGTTGTCATTCCCGGAGAGAATAACTCTTCCATTGGTGGGGCGTAAGAGACCAACAACTATTTTGATCGTGGTTGTTTTGCCGGCTCCGTTGGGGCCAAGAAATCCAAAAAATTCCCCTTGCGATATCTCCAGGTTAAGATCATGTAGCGCTAGGATTTTACCATAATATTTTGTAACATGTTCAATTCGAATCATGATGAAGTCTTTAAGGGCCCATAGAAATGTTTACGTATTGATACTTCTGATCATTTTACTAAAAAATCTAGCCAAAGATATTGGAAATTATAACACGTTTCCCCCCGATGTATTGCCGGGTTTTTTTTTGAGAATGCCGCCAAATCATTGGCGTTACATAAAATAATTTCATTTTAAACTATTATAAGAAGACAACTCTATGATAGTAAGCCGCAGAAACCTCTCTATTTTAGCAAGCTTAATATTAATGAAGTATAAAAATTAGACATATAATAAGCTTGATGAAAAAAATTTTTATTAGTACTTGTAAAAACCATTTAAAATTAATAAAAATAAAGGTATCATTGATGTATACTTTCTTTTTAACCTACGCTTAGGCTCTGTTTATATGCCAGACATGGAATTGGAGAAAATCACCGGAGTTAAATTCTCGGATTTATTCGGTGCAGATGATGAAACCATTTCGATGGAACGCGTTGAAGCGTTCTTGAATAGAGTGGTCAATCTTGCAGCCGAACATGCAGAGACATCTCCCAATCAGCTTGTGCGGGTGGTCCACCATGGAAAAGTGTTGTGGATGACGCATAAACAGGCCTCCGAATATTTAAAGAAGAGTCAGGAACCTGATATCCAGCAGGAAGTTGAAAAAGCCTTGAAAGGCGGGGTGAAATATATACGGCAGGAATTAGAGATACTTTTGGCCATTGCCTTTTATACCATTCGAAAGTTTAAAGAAAAAAACTTAATTCCTGCGAAAGAGATCGAACGAATCGAGCCGCAGCTGAAACGCCGTCAGAAAGAAATAAGTGCAGGAATCTCATGCACTTATTCTAGTGAAACTGTGCTGGCTGAAAAAAGGCGGAAAAACCCATTGATAGAAGAATATGAATTTAAAATGGGGGAATTTTTGAATGTAAAATCCCAAGGCAATATGCAGAATGCTATGGAACTTGCTAAAGAATTGAATGCCAAAAAGAAAAAGTACCTCCTTTTGGTACGTTCAATCGAACCGGATGTCAGAACAATCTATTATCATCGCCTAAATTTGCAGAAAACCAAGAAACGAATATTGGGTACGCAAAGTGATCTCTGTTTGTCAAGAAAAGACCTTCTAGAATTTGAAATGAAGGATTTGCAGAACAATCTGGATTCGGTCAAAGATAATTTAGACATGGCGGAAGAAGAAGGTCTTGACTCGGCGGCTTCGGAGATAAAAAGACTCAGGCAGTTCGATATGGGTTCGGTAGAAGAAGAACTTAATGATAAAAAAGGTGAACTTCAAGCGCTTGAGCGGGAAAGTGAGTTTTTGGAACGGCAGGAAAAAGAAACTGATGCTGTTATCGATCATATCGCTGAAAATGTCCTGCAGGAACAGGATTTAAAATTCGATATGTCCGACGTGGTTAAACAGACTCAAAAGCCGCTTTTTCAAAACGAGAACCAAGCTCAATTCGCTCAGGAAAAACAAAAATCATCTGGCATGCATTCTGCTAAACGAAGAGATTGAAATGAATTTTTATCAAAATTGAATTTTTTTTTTGTGAAGTTGGGTCATGACTGCTAAAGAATCCATTTCCATTTCATTCGATGATATTTTCGGATCCGCTCCTGAAGAAATCACCCCCGAGAAGTTTAATCAGTTTCTTGAGGGGGTGATCGAAAATAGTATACAAAAAATCAACCACTCACCTAATGAACTGGTCCGCATCGTAGACAATGGCCAAATTAACTGGGTCACAGCCGCCGAGGCGGAAGAAATTCTCCAAGATAAACAACAAACCGATAATGAATCCCTTCGCGAAAAACTACAAAATGCACTACGGGGAGATTCAAATTTCCTTGAGAAGGAAATCAGGATATTATTCATGCTGGCCTATGGGTCCATGCAGAAATATCAGCAAAACAACCTTATACCGCGAGCGGAAATTCAACGAGCCGAACCTCAATTCCTTCGTCTCGGACGACAAATCAGCTTTCAGTTAAGCGAACTTCGCGATGTGGAAACCAGAATTACCGAGGTTCGGCATAAAAACCCCATTATTGATCAGTTCGAGCAAAAAATGGGAAGACTGCTGACTCACCAAAAAGCCGGAGAACATAATAAAGCCACAGAACTAGCTGTCGAACTTACCTCCATGAAAAAAAAATATCTTTTCTTAAGCCGAGGATTATTATCGGAAACCAATACGGCCTATCGCATTCGAAGAGAAATACAACAATTGAAAATATCCGTATTAAGCTGGCAGCGATATTTATTTTCTCAACGTGAAGGTGTTTTGGAGACAGAAATTCAAAATCAAAGAAAATCCGCTGAAAATTTGAAATTCTTGTTATCGAAAGAAACCGACGACAAAAAAGAAGTATATCATCAGGAATTAAAGGAATCAGAGGAGATTATACAAAAGAAAACACAGGAATTGATGGCTGTTCAAAAAGGACAGGCTGTTCTCATCGTTCAAGAGAATGAAACAGAGTCGATTGTCCACGAAATGGACCAAACATTACAAGGCAGTGAACAAGAAGAGAAAAAAGAGCCAGAGAAAGAAAAACCGGTATTGAAAGAAGACAAAACTGAAGAGATGGATGTTTCTGAAGAGAAATCAAAAAAACGTATGGTTACAATTCAGCGGTATAAGAATAGATGATCATCCTGAGTTGTTTATAATGATTCCCGCTGCTTCCAACATATTGGAAGCGATAAAATCCGCTTGACCTTCATTATCTTCCTTTCCATAGTAATCCACCAAAATGGTTTTCATGCCCAATGATTTAGCCGGTTCGATGTCCACATCCAATTGATCCCCAAGATACCATGCCTTTTCGGGACCGATTCCCGCCTGAGATAGAGCATATTGAAAGATCTTCCGGTCAGGTTTTGCCATACCCACTGCACAGGAAACGGCTTTAACTCGAAAGAAGTTGTCAACTCGCAAACGTTTTAAAAGGTTATGCAAAGTGTTATCCCAGTTGGAGATGATTCCCATTGGGTAGCCGGAATGATGGAGCAATTGGAGCGCTTCACAGGCATCGCCGAATAAACGCAGCCGGTGTCCGGCTGTCCATTCATCCCATAAAAAATTTACATATTGATCCATGTTTCCCGGAAAAGAAAGTCCTTCCAAAACGGTGCGGTATAGAGTCAAATAATACTCTTGGAAAAGTTCCTGCGAAACAATGTGGTCGCGGCTGTTCGCCTTCAGAAATTTGATCAATTCATACTTGACTGACTCATTTGTGATTTCTACCCCTTCTTCTTTGAAACACTCCTGAATGGCCTCGTAAAAAGTAGGATAACCGTAAATGAAAGTATCTCCAGCGTCCATAAAAATCCATGGACGGTTGTTTGAACCAGTAGTGACAAACTCTAAATTGTCTTTGGAAGACATATTCACTCCAAACCTTAAACTATTTATGATTTTGGGGTTAAAAGTATACGTGTTGCGTGGTTATTGAAGAAGGTCTTGTTTGTTCTTGTTTTCAATTGAATTAGGAATTATATAAACGTGACACAAATTGAAAACGCTTTCCCCAGCAATGGCTGCACGCGAATCGCCTCGGCAGAAACGCCGCTTAACATGGATAGGTATGATATAAACTTTGATAAGGAATAATTATTGTTGAAAAAGGCCGGTCCTTTCAAAAAATTAGAGGCTTCATTGAAAATCATTTCGTCCTGATCCC
The DNA here is from genome assembly GCA_964643335.1 of uncultured bacterium. GTDB lineage: Bacteria > Hinthialibacterota > Hinthialibacteria > Hinthialibacterales > Hinthialibacteraceae > CAZXSQ01. Next base: position 1,262 of record CAZXSQ010000113.1, on the reverse strand, counting down.
CCGGAATAAACCAGGCGACGATGTATAACCGTTTGCGGGTGATGCGAACCAGTTCGCGTACAGGTTTGGCGTAGCCTGGTAAATGTTGAAGAACTTGAATGCAGATCACGTTTTCTTGAGACCGGTCAGGATAATGCAGGTTAAAAATATCCAATGGTTCAAAGTGTGCTTCAGGAAAGCGTTGTTTGGCAATGGTTAGCATATTTTGGCTGACATCACCACCGGTGTAGCTGGCCGGATCGATCACGTTATTTTCTTTGAGAACTTGGTAAATCAATCCACTCCCACAGCCGACTTCCAACATAGGAACTTGCTCTCCGAAGACTTCCCGAATGTCTTTAGTCAGAATCTGCCGCCATTCTTGCTCGTATCGCTGCCAATAAACATCGATTCGTTGTGCGATGTCGCCATCATCCCAGTTTTGCCAGTATCGTTTATTCTCCGCCTGGTTCATTGTGTCCCCGAATTAGAAAAATTCAATCAAATAAGAATAGTACAAATCAGGAGGAAGGTCAAAAGAAATGGGTAGTTATCTCGGTAATTTGCCGAGCAGTTTCCAGACAAATCGATGCACACGATGCAAGAGTCCGACCGGTTCGGCGAACATCAAAATACATTCGCCATGAATAGCAGTAATACCATTTTCTTTGCAGAACTGGAGCGCTGTTGAGGATTCCGCTCCCTGTTGAATCCAAACTCTTGGAATCTTGAGTTCAACCGCTTCTCTGACCACATTTCCTGTTTGAGCAGGAGGGACTATGATAACCGCACCGTCAAGAGGCTGAGGAATCGCTTTTAAAGCCGGATAGCAGGGTTGACCATTGATTTTATCCATGTTCGGATTCACTGGAAAAACATTGTATCCCTTTTTGGCGAGATCATTGTAAACCATTCTGCCGAACTTGGATTTTTTTCTGGATACACCAACCACAGCCAGTTTGTTTTGTGAAAGAAAATCATCGATTTCTGCCCGAGTAACCACGCATAAAATCCTTTCCATTGTTTGTGCTACAATGGGTTATTGGGTTTTTCTTTCTTGTTGAACTATTAAAATGGAGAAAATCATTAATAGGATACTAGTATAATATCCCATTCAACGGCTATACTGTATATTTCAATTAGCTGTAGATCGAGATAAATCTTATTTCGTTTCATTCTACACACAAAGGATAAACGATTATGGGTATGACGATAACAGAAAAAATCCTGGCTCAACATGCGGGAAAAGAATCGGTTGAACCGGGTGAAAATATTTGGATCAA
>CAZXSQ010000112.1:0-15181 GCA_964643335.1 uncultured bacterium | reverse complement strand
AAGGCGGCGAGCGCTCGTTAGATACCATGACACGCATGTTATGGGGATCGACACTGGGCGGCGCCTGTGGTGTGGTTGTGCAAAACGATTTATCGTTCGGCTTCGATCCCAATGCTGCAATGGCACAACAGGCAGCGGATCGGGATATTATGTTGGACCGGGAAGGGATTTGCTCCCGATTTTGGAACGAGCAAGACATTCCATTTTGGCAAATGACACCCACACGCGAGGGATCATCCCGTATTGCCATGAGGCTGGAAGATGAAGAGTTCATCACCTATGTACAAAATGCGGATGACTATGTATTTGAATTTGACATTGAAAGTACAAATAACTATCAAGTTACTTTGCTTGATCCTATGACCGGAGAAGAATCTCAATTAGAACCTATCGATGGGACAACCGGGCAAAGCATACCACTTCCAGAAAGAAGTGACTGGGTTTTGCATTTTCGGATTGAAACCCTCGGCACAAACGGTTGGGAAACAGACGAAATGCTCGATTAACCACACATGCCAGGTTTCCGAGTGCGGCTGACCATCAGGCACCCCATCCCGCTGGATCAATATGTATTAAGGGTTAAGAATAATATTATTTCAATTATCCTCATTTCGAAGGCAGTGCAGGTGGGTTTTTCTGTAACAGTCCAGAAATTCGTGGTGCAGACGCCGTAAATTCTTATACTCGTTCAATATACTATCTTCGTTCGCTTGAAGAAATCGTTTATGCTGTGAATCCAGTTCATGACGTTTTCCATTCAAATTTTTTAATAGTTCCGGAGAAACCGGATGGTTTTTCTCCGGTAATTTATCATATCCTGAAGCGGCTTGAAGCAAACTTTCAAATGCATCCCAACTAATCAATTCCATATTCAAACATTTCCTTTACATCAGTTATTCTATTTTGTTAACTTAATAAAGCAAATAATAGTCCAAAACAAAAATACGAAGTTAAATATTCACAAGTAACTTATTTTTAATAACTTACATGAAGAAAGACAGGAAGGGGAGCGGGAAGAATATAATTGTAATTTGTGTCAAATTAGAACAGGTAAATCGAACGGCGTGTCAAAATTTGAACACATCATTAGCATTTATTTTCCAGCCAATATGTTTTTCCTGGGTTTCCAATTACCTGTATGAAAGGATTCCACAACAATCGGTTTTTTGCATTCTATACAATTCGTAGTTGCCTGGTTTGGTTCCATATGTTCCGGTGTATCGGGAACATTCACCTCAACTTTTTTTCCACAGTAAGGACAGATAACAGTCGCAATATTTGACATATCAAACTCCAAATATTTATCCAACCTTGGCTTTTTCTTTCATCATGCAGCATTTTTTGTATTTTTTACCGCTGCCGCAGGGGCACGGATCGTTCCGGCCGATTTTCTTCGATCGAACAGGTGCAGGTTTGCGGCTTCTTGCTCCCGCCATTGAGCCGTCTCCTCCTCGATTCGTTGCCATCGCAGGCTGTCTTGGCTGCATGCGTTCTTGAGCTTCCGTGCTGATCTCAACGTGAAACCAATTGGATACACTTTGCAGCTGAATGCTTTCATACATGTTTTCAAACAAGACGAATCCTTCTTTTTGATATTCCTGCAAAGGATCCTTTTGACCATAAGCACGAAGTCCGACGGATTCTTTCAAATGGTCCATCGTATAAAGGTGGTCTTTCCATTTGGCGTCAACGGTCCGAAGCATGATGATGGACATTAACCATTTCGCCATTTCTTCGCCGAAATGTTTTTTGCGTTCTTCTAATTTTACCTGCACTTTGGAAACCAGCTGGTCGTGAATATCTTCACGTTTCCCCGCTTCCAAGCCCAGCCAGGCCGCGGGGGCTTCTCCGAAAGGAACTATGATATTGAAATGCGTGCGCATTAAATTCTTTATATTGTTGTCTTCCCAGCTGTCCATGTCCCGTGGGTCTGGAATAGCCAGATCGATGATCTGATCGACCGCATCCAGACACATATCCCAGAAATAGTTTTCGGGATTCTCTCCATACAGCAGATCATGACGAATGCCATAAATAACTTCACGCTGTTTGTTCATGACATCATCGTATTTGAGGATATGTTTTCGAATGTCAAAATGGTGGGCTTCCACACGTTTCTGGGCATTTTGAATCGCTTTGGTTACCATCTTGTGTTCGAGAACTTCGCCTTCCCCCATGCCAAAACGGTCGGCCAGCGATTTAATACGCTCACCGCCAAAAATACGCATCAAATCGTCTTCAAGACAGAGGAAAAAACGTGATGATCCTGGGTCACCCTGCCGTCCCGCACGTCCGCGAAGCTGATTGTCGATCCGGCGGCTCTCATGGCGTTCAGTTCCGACAATATGCAGTCCACCGATTTCTGCCACGCCGTCTTCCAACTTGATATCGGTTCCGCGGCCGGCCATGTTGGTGGCGATGGTGACCGCCCCGGATCGTCCCGCATCGGCCACAATTTCCGCCTCGCGTTCGTGATGCTTGGCATTCAAAACATCATGCTTGACGCCCTTGCGTTTCAACATACTGGATATTTTTTCCGACTTCTCAATGGAAACTGTCCCTACCAGAATTGGACGTCCTTTTTTACTGATATCACTGATTTCTTCAACGATAGCTTTGAACTTTTCTTTTTCGGTCTTGAAAATCACATCCGGATGATTGAGCCGGCACAGCGGCCTATTCGTGGGAATCACGACCACATCCAGTTTGTAAATTTCCATAAACTCCTGCGCTTCTGTGTCCGCCGTACCGGTCATACCCGCCAAGACCTCATAAAGCCGGAAATAATTCTGGAAAGTGATCGTGGCCAGGGTCTGGTTTTCACGCTGGATTTTCAAACCTTCCTTTGCTTCGAGCGCCTGATGCAAGCCATCACTGTAACGCCGCCCGGGCATTTTTCGTCCCGTGAACTCATCGACAATGACCACTTCTCCATTCTCGACCATGTAACGGTCGTCTAATTTAAATAGATGATGGGCACGCAGTGCCTGTTGAACGTGGTGAATCAAATCGATATGGTTTTCATCATAGATGTTGACATTCAGCAAACGCTGAACTTTTTCGCTGCCCGCTTCCGTGAGCATGACGACTTGATCACGTTCATCAATGGTAAAATCCTCGTTCTTGATTAATTTCCGCACCACACGATCCACCAGATAATACTTATCTGTCGAATCATCAGCGGGGCCGGATATAATCAGCGGGGTACGCGCCTCATCGATCAAAATGCTGTCCACTTCGTCAACAATCGCAAAGTACAAGTCCCGCTGGACGCAATGCTCTTTCGCGATTGCCATATTATCCCGCAAATAATCAAAACCGAATTCATTATTCGTGCCGTAGACAACATCGCAGGCATAGGACTTTTGACGTTCATCGGGGGGCATATCGTTCTGAATGACTCCCACACTCAGGCCCAAAAACTCAAAGACAGGCCCCATCCATTCGCGGTCTCGGCGTGCGAGATAATCATTCACCGTAACAATATGAACACCCTTGCCAGTTAATCCGCGTAAATATGCCGGCAGCGTGGCGGCCAAAGTTTTTCCTTCACCGGTGGCCATCTCGGCAATCTTGCCTTCAAAAAGAACGACACCGCCGATCAACTGCACGTCAAAAGGGCGCATATTCAGCACACGGCGTGCCGCCTCACGAACCACTGCAAATGATTCCGGTATTAAATTTTCTAAGCGCTCTCCGCCTTGGATGCGTTCACGAAACACATCCGATTGCTGCTTTAATTCCTCGTCGGAAAGGTTTTTTGCCCACTCTTCCTGGCCATTAATTGCCTGAACCATGGGCACATAGCGCTTGATATCACGCTGCTGTTTTGTTCCAAATATTTTTTTAAGTACAAATCCAGTCAAAGACATTTTCTTTATTTCCTGTTAGAATTTTCTTTGATTTCAAATAATAGATGATAGGATTTTTAACCCGTTATTTGAAATAGCATCAATATCCTGAAGATGCTGTAGATAAATATCATTATTCACCCGTTGAAATTTACTCTCCAAATTAATATTAACGGTTTTCGATGCCACATCATACCTTTATATTTTGTCAACGATTGTAAAAAAACAGTTCAGTTTGGCGTATTTAAGCCCCAAACAATCAACCAAAATTGACTTCAATTAGATGCATTAGCAAATAAAATACCTTTATGTCATTATATTGTACTCGCACTTTTGTAAAGTATGAATAAAAAAAACATGCAGTTGGAAGAGAAAATCCAGACCCTGAAAAAGACTTCTCTTTTCAATTCTCTTGAGCGGGAATTGGTGGAAGAAGTCGCCTCTCTTTGTTATGTCGTGCACAAAGAGCCGTCTGAACTGCTGTTTGAAATACAAGACCCTGCGGATGGCTTCTATATCATCGCTTCCGGTCTGGTCAAAGTCTATCGAATTTCAACGGACGGTGCGGAACATATTCTCCATTTTTTCCGTGATGGTGACATGGTGGCCGAAGCCGCTCTTTTCGATTTGAGAGTATATCCCGCCTCCTGCATGGCTCTCGAATCCACCACCGCCCTTTTTTTGCGCCGGAACGATTTTATCGCCATGGTTCATCAATATCCTTCGCTCTCCATAGGGGTGATGAACAGCCTCTCAAAGCGGTTAAGAAAATTTACCGCTATCATTGAAGAACTTTCATTGAAACACGTGACGTCCCGCCTGGCCAACTATCTGTATGAAAATTCCACGGAAAGATCGGGGAAACGGGTATGCCGCCTCGATATTTCCAAAGTCACTTTGGCCTCTCACCTGGGCACGATCAAAGAGACACTCTCCCGTTCCTTCAGGAAACTGAAAGATTTAAACATTATTCAGGAAAAGGCGGAAGGATATATTGAAATCGTTAAACCGAACATTCTTCTCGATATCGCCCATGGAAATCAGCCGTAATTTTCTACCGATTGAAAAAAAATCATCGTTGACTTTTGCTAACGACTTCCCCTTCCCATTGGCTTATCCTTTATATCGAACAGTAAAGAAAACAATCAAATTTAATAGATATGAAAAGGAGAAACATTATGTTTTGTTATCAATGTGAGCAGACAGCCCAAGGCACAGGATGCACGAAATTCGGAGTTTGCGGAAAAGACCCAAAAACGGCGGCACTGCAGGATTTGCTGGTTTATGTGGTCAAAGGCATTTCAATGTATGCTCATCGCGCCCGGCAGCTTGGAGCCAAAGATACTGATGTGGATCGATTCACGATTGAAGCCCTATTTTCAACGGTTACCAATGTGAATTTCGATGCGGATCGCCTCCGCGAAATGCTTGTCAATGCGGTTGAGATGCGTACAAAAGCGAAAGACCTTTATGAGCAGACATGTAAGGAATCAGGCAACACGCCGGAATCTCTGGCCGGTCCGGCTGCATGGGTGCTGGAAACAGATATGGATACTTTGGCCGGACAAGGCGTTGCCGTATCCATCGAAAAACGATTTTCTAAACTGGGTGAAGACATAGTCGGATTACAGGAACTAATTGTCTACGGCATTAAGGGAATGGCCGCTTATGCCGGTCATGCCATGATTTTGGGGTATGAGGATGAGGATGTATACGCTTATATCCATGAAGGCATGGATTTTCTCACCAAAGAATCTCCAACGGTCGATGAACTGCTGGCCATGGCACTCAAATGCGGCGAAGTGAATCTGAAAGTCATGGAATTACTCGATTCGGCCAACACCGGTGAATATGGAAATCCAGTACCGGTACCGGTACGCATGACGCCGGTCAAAGGGAAAGCCATTCTGGTTTCCGGACACGATCTGAAAGATTTGGAAGAACTTCTGAAACAAACCGAGGGGAAAGACATCAATATTTATACACATGGTGAGATGCTGCCCGCCCATGGTTACCCAGAATTGAAAAAATACAGCCACCTGGCTGGTCATTATGGCGGCGCCTGGATGGATCAAAGAAAAGAATTCGATGAATTCCCCGGCTCGATTCTCATGACCACCAATTGTATCCAAAAACCAAAAGAGACTTACGCCGGACGAATCTTTACCTGCGGTCTTGTCGGCTGGCCGAATGTGGTGCATATCCAGAATCGCGATTTTACTCCATTGATCGATGCGGCGTTGGAAGCAGAAGGATTTACCAAAGACGCTCCTGAAAAAACTCATACGGTTGGTTTCGGCCATCATGCGGTTTTGGGCGTCGCTGATAAGGTCATCGAAGCAGTTAAACAAAATAAAATTAAACACTTCTTCTTAATCGGTGGCTGTGACGGCGTAGAAAAAGAACGCAGTTACTACACCGAATTGGCAGAATCCGCTCCTGAAGACAGCGTGATTTTAACTCTGGGGTGTGGAAAATACAGAGTGTTGAACGCGAATGTTTCGGGTGAAATTGAAGGAATCCCAAGAGTACTTGACATGGGGCAATGCAACGACGCCTATTCAGCGATCAAGGTCGCCCAAGCCCTGGCCGATGCCTTTGAAACCGATGTCAACGGCTTACCACTTTCACTGGCCATCTCATGGTTTGAACAAAAAGCCGTGTGCATTCTTCTTTCGCTTTTCTATCTGGGAGTACAAAATATTCGCTTAGGGCCAAATCTCCCGGCTTTTATAACACCGAATGTTTTGAACGTATTGGTCGAAAAATTCAATACCATGCCGGTTACGAATGCTGAAGATGATTTGAACACAATTTTTAATGCAAAAACAGAAAATGCCGCTTAAATAACAGTCCAGAGGATAATCACAGATGAAAAGGGCACATCATGTTTGTGCCCTTTTCTAATTCAGAAAAATGTAACGCCTGCGTCACGCAGGCATAATGTAATTGACCTTCTCGATAACCAACTCTCATGTCATCATATAATGATATACTTTGCTTTTCTAAGCATCCCATTCATATGAATAATGATCTTATCTGAATGAGCCAGGTATGCGGTATGACTATTAAGAAAATCGAAGAAAAAGTAGGCGCTGGTGGCCGTATTAATGAAGAAGAGGCCCTTTTTCTTTATCATCATCCAAGCATTCACGCTTTAGGACGAATCGCAGAAATCATCCGCCGGCGCTGGAACGATAACCGTGCTTATTATGTCGTGAATCGCCATATCAATTACAGCAATGTTTGTGTGGATTCCTGCAAATTTTGCGCGTTTGCCCGTAAACCCGGAAAAGAGGGGGGATTTACTTACACACTGGATGAAATGTTGCAGAAAGCAGAAAAAGGCGCCAAAGAAGGCGCAACCGAGTTTCATGTTGTCGGAGGACTGCATCCCGATTTGCCTTATGAATATTATCTCGATCTCTTAAGAGCATTGAAATCCCGCTTTTCTGATATTCATTTGAAATGTTTTACCGCGGTTGAAATATCGCACATGGCCCGCTTATTCAATCGCCGCATAGATCAAGTGCTTGGCGATCTGTTCGAGGCCGGATTAGGTTCACTCCCTGGCGGGGGAGCTGAAATGTTTTCACCACGAGTGAGAGACATTATGTGCCCCGACAAACTTTATGTGGACGAATGGCTCGAAGTTCATCGAACCGCTCACGAAATGGGACTGCGGAGCAATGCAACCATGCTTTACGGTCACGTGGAAAAACCAGCGGAAATTATCGATCATATGGCTCATCTGCGTCCATTGCAAGATGAAACCCAAGGTTTTTTAACGTATATTCCTTTGCGTTTCCAATCCAGAAACACTCGCTTGGAAGGGGTAATGTGCACTGGGTTGAAAGACCTGCGGGTGCATGCTATTTCACGAATTTTTCTGGATAATATACCTCATATAAAAGCTTATTGGACTATGCTGGGGGTAAAATGCGCACAAGTTATGCTAAAATTTGGAGCAGATGATTTTGACGGTACCGTGGTCGACGAGAAAATTGTGCATATGGCGGGTTCATCTTCACCTAAATTATTAAAAGTCTCCGATATACAGAGATTGATCCTTGAAGCCGGCCGTGAACCGGTCGAGCGGGATACGTTGTTCAGACCGGTTAACCGTTCAACTCCACTACCTGTAGCAGTGGCATGATTGTTGTACACGAATTCATCCAGATATCCTATTCACGGCGTCAATTTGAATTAGGAAGATAAGTTGCTTCGGTAAAAAATTGTGGATGGAGTGGTGTTCTCTGTATCTAATTGAGTTTTGAGACAAACACAGTAGGGCGAACATTCAGTCTGCATAATAGAGGGCACCGGGAAAAAGTGGAAAAATAATGGAACTACCAAGCCATTTTAATCAAATAGAATTGATCATCCTGGATATGGATGGCGTGGTTACCAGCGAGGAATCTTACTGGGATACGGCAGGATTGGTTGTACGTGACATTATAGAAAGTCCTGCCTTTTTAGGTCTGAATCCCCCTAATTACACACCAATATCGGAAGTCTTTTACCATCGGCTTGCCTCAGCGAGCCGTTGGGAAATGCGTAAATACCTGCCTTCGGATCTAATTCTTCATTGTAAATCCAGAGGAATCAATAGTAATTGGGATTTGGCTTATTTAACGGCGGGGCTTTATATCGCCCCCATCTTATCATCACCGTTAAGTTTTTTTTCACGCAAATATGGACAAGAAACTTCGGCCAATAGCCATCTGGCACAATGGCGGGAGTACTCATACGAAAGAAACTGGGAGGAAGAAGACGAAGAAGATCTCATTAAAAAAGAGAATTCGTTGAAAGAACATCTGTCGCCTGCATGGGATCGTTTATGCAAACTGGCCCATACACAAGAGTGGCAGTCATTTTTTCGGTTAAGAGATTTTCATCTATGGGGGTCCTTTTTCCGAGAGCAAAAACGTACCATCGTTCCGGTAAAAAACATTGCGCTTCGAATCATTGATGATTTCCATCCGGATATTCGCGGTTTACGACTGCTGGATGAGTTGAATAGTCTGATGTGGGATCATCAAATTCACAAGCGCCTTCCGGTCTTCGGTAGAAAAACCGCCTTATGGGAAGACTGCCGCAATCTTTTCCAGAGATGGTACTTGGGCGAAAAACTCTACGAGAAAACTTATGGCGCTCCATTAATTTATAAACCGAAACCCGGTTTGATACATCATGAAGAACCTTTGCTCGGCCGGGATAGAACCCATCGCTGTTTATCCAAATTACATCAGTCGGGTTTTAAACTGGGGATCGCCACTGGACGTCCCAAGATGGAGATTATGACTCCGTTGTCTGAATGGGATATGATTCAATATTTTGACCAAAACCGGATCGTTACTCATGATGATGTCGAACAAGCAGAAATTGAACTTAAAGAGCATTCGTTCGAAAAAAATATCGGCAAACCACATCCTTACACATTTTTACGTTCAATATATCCTGAACAGCCTACTTTAGACTTGATCAACATGGACGGAATCATTCCTGAGGGGCATAAAATATTGGTTGTGGGAGATGCTCAAGCCGATATTTGGGCGGCGCAAAAAATCGGATGCTGCTGTGCCGCGGTCCTTTCCGGAGCGGTCGGACGGGTAGGGCGTAAGATGTTGGAGGAAGCAAAACCGGATGTCATATGCCAGAATGTTCTTGAATTATCCGATGCGCTGGTTAGGTTGAAGAAGAGCCATCAATAACTGAATTATATTTCCCTACTGGTTTCCCGATAAGAATGGATCCGCTTCTTCGGCTTCAGGTGTAGTTTCATTGGATATCCGGCTTTCAGGAATGTCGACATTCGGTAAAGGCCGGGTAAAAAATTCTTTTTCATTCACCTCTTCTTTTCTTACCGGAGCTGGTTTTTTAATAGAAGGTTCTTCTTCCTCAATCGTATTCTTCAAAAAATATTCGTTGATTACATTAGGTCCGTCTTCATAAGCCAGTTCACCAGTGGAGTAATAAATGCGGTGCCGTACAAGGTTTCCCGGAACGGGAAAAGGTTCTTGATTGCCTTCGGGATAAATTTGATTCATGAATTTGATCCAGATGGGCAACGCTCCCATACTCCCCGTCAATCCAGTGGATTCAGGCTCATCATGGCCGGCCCACACAACGGTTATCAAATCAGGAGTCATCCCGACAAACCAGGCATCTCTGCGATCGTCTGTAGTCCCGGTTTTTCCAGCCGCGATTCCTTTCCAGCCGAGTTGCCGTGAGATACTGGCTGTTCCGCGTTTAAATACTCCTTCAAGCATGGATAAAACCTGGTAACTGGCTTCCGGTGAAGCCACCGTTTTTAGGGATGGTGGTGACAGCCGTATTTTTTCATCATCGGTGGTGATAATCGATTGTATGAAAAATGGAGACGCTTTTTCACCCCGGTTTGGAAATGGGGTGTACATTCCCGCGACTTTGTAAGGTGTAAGTTCGAGTGTGCCTAAAACTAAAGTTGGAACTCTGGGAGGAGATTGGACACCCAATTTTTTTAGAAAATCGGCAAAAACATCGATTCCTATTCGTTGGGAAAGACGCACAGTCGGTACATTGATACTGTGCTCGATGGTTCGGCGCAGGGTAACCAATCCCCGATTTTCACGCGAATAATTTTGTGGAGTCCACGGCCCGGAGGGCGTTTGTATGGTAATAGGTAGATCGTTCAGCAGCGAATTAGGAGTCCATTCATAATCCCCGCGGTAAGTGCCTTCCAACGCACAAAGGGCTAGGAAAGGTTTGATCACTGAGCCGACTGGACGTTCTGCCAGCAGAACCCGGTTATACTGACTCTCTCCGAAATTTCGGCCACCAACCATGGCGCGTACAGCGCCGCTGTAAGGATCGATGGCTATCAAGGCTGCTTGGAGAGTCTGTGAGGACTGTTTCAATCCCGGATAGTTTTCTTCCAGCGAGGATAATCCTTCACGCAATGCCTGTTGGGCGGTGGATTGTAAATGAGGATCGATCGTGGTAAAAATCGAATACCCTTTTGTTTGCAGTTCTTTGACGTCGAATAAATCAGAAAGACTTCTCCTGACAGCATCGACGACATAAGGAGCCGAGCCTGACAGCGAGTGGGGGGCCTCCGGCAGCGGAGTTTCCATCGCCTGATCTCTCTCTTCAGCGGATATTTTTCCTTGCTGGCACATCCTGGCAAGAATATAATCCCGTCTTTTTTTCACCCGCTCCGGATATTTGAAGGGATTGTAATAATTGGGGCCTCGAAGCATAGCGATCAGCATGGCGCATTGGGGAAGGGTCAAATCTCGCGGTTCGGTTCCGAAATAGTATCGTGAGGCCTGCCGTAATCCTGCAATATTGATCGCCCCAGCCTGCCCGTAATAACATTCGTTGATATACAATTCGAGAATTTGATCCTTGCTTCTGGTTATTTCCAAAAGCACCGCCATCAACGCTTCTTCCGCTTTTCTGCGTATGGTGCGTTTTCGTGTCAGGAACAGGCTTCTTACCAGTTGCTGGGTAATGGTGCTGCCTCCCTGCGCATACCGCTGCTCTTTCAAATTGATCCAAAATGCACGAGCGATACCTAGCGGGTCAACTCCATGGTGTTTAAAAAAATCGTTGTCTTCAGATAAAAGCAGGCAATCAATATATTGCTGCGGCACAGCTTCAAGCAGCATCGGCCGGCGGTCTTCGGTAGAAGGATCGTAAATCGAGCCTAAAAGTTCAGGATCCAGCATGACGGAGGAAAGGTGTTTACCCGTATCTGAATTCCAGATTCCGATAATAACGTTGTTTGAAACCTCAAGTCGAACCGGAAATCCCTGCCGGTTACCATCCATGGTAGGGATATCGTGCAGATGGAGGTCCAATCCTTTCTCATCCCATGAATATTCGCCGGAACTTTGAACGGAAGAAACGGGATAATAACCGAGCTGAACCAGCCTGTCGATAATGTTGGATCGCTTTATTTCACTCCCTACGAAGAGTTCATAAGAGCGGCCATAGATTCGCGTCGGAAGGTTCCATGGGGTTCCCTGGAGCAAATCCTCCATTCTGGCATAGGTTTGGATTACATAAATCCCCAAAAAAAACATCAAAAACAGCGTGATAACTCCCCCCAGTATGCAAGAAGGAAGAATATACCAAAGTAATATGGACTTCCAGGATTTATGTATTGTTCCGGACTTATTATTTACCGGTTTTTTTCCTTGAACAGAACGTTTTGTCATTGATATCGGCTAACCTCTATTGAAGAACCTTTTGGAGAACTCATAATAAATCAAAAATTTTTATTCATTAAACTTGATCTGAAAGTCAAAGGAGTCCAAATATGAATCATCCATTGTTTTCTTTAATTCCAAAAAACAGAATACCGTAAACCAATAGTTTAAGATATATTATAGTGTATAATCTCAGGAAGCGATGCAAAACTGTTGATTAATATATTTCATTACAATCTAAGCATGAAAAGGAAAAAAATTTGAGAAACTTAATATATTTTTTAGCCATAGCGTACTTTTTTACAGGCTGTGCCGGTACTCCTAAACGTCCAGCGCACACCACAGCGGTAAAGTCTGCCCCTCCCATCTCCAAGGAAGGAGGGTTACCCACCGAAACAAATTTCCGACGTTCCGGCGAACGAGTTTATTCATCAAAACCGGTGGAAGTTGAACCTGACATCACTGCTGAACAATTACCCACACCACCGAGGGATACAGAAGATACTTCAGAAGAAAAAACTCCAGCCGGTCAACCTCCGGATTTAGGCCGCAAGCTGCCGCGTTTGATCTATTCTGAAGAATTGGAATTTTATACATCCCCCAGTGCTGTTTATGACATTTATTTTGATAATGGCGTGTGGTATGTGCGCTCAGGAAGCGTGTGGTATCGCTCGAAGAGCCACCTTGGGCCGTGGGAGCGGGTTGAGGATTCGGGTGTTCCGGAAGTGTTGCGGTGATTGATTATCGCATTACTCAAATGAAGGGTATTGCTCGGGATTGGGGCCAAATGACTCAATCACTCTTGGATATGTTCTATTGGCGGCGGCTTCTTTTTCCCCTCTTTTTTTCTTGATCTCAAAAATCCATTCATCTCCAAAATCAAAGAGATAGTAGAGTTTCATATTCTTAAGTGGATATATTTGATTCAGTCGAATGCTTATGTAGTCATCCTTCCTATCTTCCCAATGATATTCCTCTGAATAAACAATCTTTTCATTTCTCATATTCCGTCCAGCGTAGAATTTATATAAATGATCACGGTCGAAGTTTACGGCGTCTTGTATCGCTTCATGAAGCGAGTGCAAAGAAGCGTCTTCTGGGATTTCAATCACCCGAACACATTCTTCTCCCAAGTATGAGCCTGAGACACATTCAACACTCAAGGTATATATCTTCGCCATTCTGAATTACTCCTTTGTTTCAAAAAAAGTCTTCACAAAAACCGTTATTTAGAGGTGGCATAGTATCTAAACTAATGCTATGTTGGATTCATAAAAAAAGGAAATCAATGGAAAAATATGACTGAACAACAAGTATATGAACCAGAATCAGAAGAATTGGAAAACGAAGATGAACAATTCTATGAATATGATATGTCTGTATATTACGCTTCGCAAGCCATTCAAGGTATTAGGGATTTTGGAACGTTTTGGGTACTATTGGCGGGAATACTTGCAATCCTTTATGCTTTTTTTGTTTCCACCTGGCTGCAAAGTGCAGTCTGTATTCTTATTGGATTAGGATTTATCGTTTTGGGTATTTTTGTTTTACAAATTATTTGTTCGCTCTCCGAGATAATCATTGGTATTTATGAAACGCTGATCTCAATTGAAGAGGAACTCATAACAACAAGAATGAACAGAGAAGTAGAAGATCATATTCAGAAATCAGCAGTACCTCCAAAACAAAGGAAAAGAAAAAAGACACCTAACAGTTGAGAAAATATGGATTTACGCGATTTGCAGATAATTTGAATAAAAGAGGTAAAAATTTTTCCTTGCAGGCGCCTGAAAATCCAACCTGGTATATACGCCATGCCGGCTATGTGCTACGCAAAGACGCGCGGAGACGTCGAAGATGCAGAATAATTTTGTCTTTGCGACTCTGTGTCTTGGCGTTTAAATCCATTGACACTTGACACCTTCAGCGGCATATAACCATCTTCACCCTCAAAAACATATCCTATAAAATAGACCAAACTGGTTTCACTCAAAATTCTGAAAATCCCTGTGGCACATCTGCCAAAGACGAAAAGGAAGAACAATGATAAAACTAAACAGTGGTAATCAAAAGACGAACTTCATATGGAGCAACATGAAAGCGAACTGGCTAAGGCTGCTATGTTTAAATCTGGTATTCATAATCGTCTTGACATTGGGTGGCACGGCTTCCGCACAGATTGCTGTGGATGGGTTATATTGGAAGTATAATGGCCAGCGCGTCATGTTACTCGGTGCTTGGAATCATGGCCATAATCCGTTTATTGACCATGACACTGATAATGATAAAGATAAACAAGGCGTCAGCACAGCCGGGCAAATCACAGGCGCCATGGATGAGTTGGCGTCTGTGGGTGGAAACTATCTTCGGTGCGTGCTCGATCCAGGCATGGCGGCTGGAATCCAGGGATTTGATTTCTGCTCCCGTTCAGACAATCAGTACGATCTCAACACGATGACCGGCCCGTTCTGGGAGCGCATCGAAATGTTCGTTTCCGAAGCGAATAAACGCGATATCATCGTTCAAATCGAACTCTGGGACCGGTTTGATCTGATCGGTGGGAGTTGGAGTTCCTGGCCGGTAAGCCCATGGAATCCGAAAAACAACGTCAACTATACCATCGAATCATCGGGTCTGAAAACATCATACAAATCATTCCACAATCATCCTTTTCTTCAGTGCGTACCGGGGCATCCGGTATACGAGAAGGCGTCAGACTCCCGAAAACAGAAGTACGACGTGGTACGGCGTTATCAAGATAAATTTGTCGGCAAACTGCTATCCATCACACTGCGTTATGATAACGTGCTCTACTGCATGAACAACGAAACACATGAACATGCGGCATGGGGACAATACTGGATGAACTTCATCGAAGAAAAGGCAAGTGCACAAGGCAAACATGTGGAAACAACGGACATGTTTGACGATATATTCAAGGCGGAAAACTCACGGGGTATGTCTGTCCTGCGCAGCCAGCGAGGCCAATATGACTATGTCGATATCTCCCAAGCCAACAGCAGGCATAAGGATGAAGCGCATTGGAAAACGGTGACATGGTTAGCCGAAACATTGCAGAATGTGGATCCACCCTATCTGCTGCATATGACCAAAATTTATGGAAACGATTTGGCC
>CAZXSQ010000111.1:0-15196 GCA_964643335.1 uncultured bacterium | reverse complement strand
AACAATGTTTATGCTTTTTCTACCCAAAAAGAATGGAAATACGGTAAAGAAAACTCTATTATCTTAAAAAGTGTCAAAGCAACCGAGCAAACAAAAATTACTGTTTTAGGACAGACTGGGAAAGTGCTTGAATATCAACCTGATGTAGTCCCTAAAACAACCTGGCATCAGAATGAAGAAGGGTTGCATATAACCGCGACAAGAGCGCAGCGTTTATATAATGATAGAACTTGGCCCAATCCGGTTGTATTCAAGATTACCCATGCTGAAAAAAAAATGAGTGATGGTTAGCGTTGAAACTTTTTTTCTTTTGTTAAGCGGGTGGAAGAGAGGCGTCTTTCCAATAAGGAATCTTTTACTCTCGGATTGGTAATTCCTCTTTTATCCGAACGAAGCTCAACTTTGGAGGTATCGATATTGTCAAATAAGGTGGATTCGCCCAAATTCAATTCACTTTGTTTGAATGGCATTTTATCCATATCGATTGGAGTAAGCTCTTCATAAATCTTTTTTAATTCTTTACTAAATTTGTTCACACATTCCGGAATGGTCTCGGTATCGTTAAGGTCGAGTATTTCAAATAAACCTTTGAAATGTTTCTGGATGGGAGAGGGGATTTCAATCCGTTTCAAACCATCTACTGATAAAAAGCCTTTCACTAGACACCAGGAGATCATGTCTTTTTGCATTATCACGTCATTCTGCCAATCGAATTCTTCTATTAATTGAGTTACAGGCACAGTATGCTCAAATTCAAGAAGAAATAAATATATTCTCAACAGCGTCTTATAAAAATTTTCCTCACAATATTCACGATTTTTCATAGTAGGAGGATGGTAAATAGGATAGGCTTTTATCTCCGGGTCGTACTTCGACCCAAAATTTGAGCCGCAGACTACACATTGCAAGTGGTATTTATGTGTCTTGGAAAGTGCCACAGTAAACCTCCATCAAGTTCAATAGTATTATTTCTGCAACAGGTTACAGGTTCATAATCGACGAAACTGAAAATATTTTAATAGTAAATATTTTCTTTTTGAAGTAAGTTTATTGTAGTTTATTATGCCTTTTTTAATATTTCCATAGGTCTGTGTTGCTCCCTGCAACGTAAATCGCACCACTGGCCAGAGCAAATTCACCGATAAAGGAGCTGATTCCGGTTTTTGGTGTAATCGAATGACCAAAAGAATAACTCACTGTACTCCAACCCAATACCTTTTCACCACCGAAATGAATCTTAATAATTATATATTTATTTTGGGATGCAGGCAAAAGCGGTGCAACGTTATATCTCTTCACCTGCATCAATGAACCTGTTCCTATTATCAGTTCGTCTTCATTTGAGGCGACACCGTCAAATTCTCCCGCAGCAATACTCATCGCACCGGAAGGATTTATCTGTTCTGATAATACATTCAACACATAACCGATTGGATATTCAATACCTGTAACGAATTTCTTCTTGAACAACGGGTGAGTGTGATGTCTTTATTTGGATTAAACCATTCAATCCCGAATGTGCTTGTTGTGTTTGATAAATCTACAGTCACTGTCTCTTGTTTTGGAATATAAACCAGATATTCCCGCCCGGGATTAGCCAAACAATAATTGGATGAAGCGAGTTGGTTTCGCGGAACCAAGCATGATCCAGAGAAAAATCCGATTCTTTTTATCTCAGGTTTCCAAAAATCGGTGTGAGTATCCAGGAAAGATTGACATTCAATTTGCCGTTTGAACACCAAGGTACTGAGCCAACGATTTAAACAATGCATAACCGGGACCGAAGCCGTTCCAGTTTTGGCGATTTTGCATCAATGCTCTTCGTTTTTCACCCCACGGCCCGTACCAGGTCGAAGGAACTTGGCGGATAAAAAATGCCCTTTCCGGATGGGGCATCAGTGCGGCTACATTACCTTTTGCATTGCAGATACCGGCAATGTTGGAATAGGAGCCGTTCGGATTGGTGGGCAAGCCCTCTTCAACTTCTCCATCATCATCGCAATAGCGCCACAAAACAAGGTCTTTTTCTTCAGACACTTTGAGTATTTCATCATCTCCGATGACAAAACGACCTTCACCATGAGAAACAGTGATTGGGATGATGTCACCCTTCGTCAATGTTTGAGTGAAGGGAGTGCGATTGGCATAACTCTCAAAACGCATATTCACCCAGCCGCAATGGTGTCCTCGCCGAACCACATGACCTTTAAAAGTTATATAGTTATTGGCCAGAGCCATCTCGACCATCCCGGGATGAATTCCCGGCAGCAACCCTGATTCCAGTAAAATCTGGGCGCCGTTGCAAATTCCCAATATTGGTTTGCCTTTATCAGCCTGCTTGGTGATTTCTTCTAAAAGAGGTTCTTTGGCGGCAATAACTCCAGCCCGGACCCTGTCTTCGTAAGTAAATCCGCCCGGTAAGATATAAGCGTCGTATTTATCCAATTCTTCCGCCGGTTTATTCCAGCGGAAAGGGACGGCTTGCAAATTGACATATTTTAACGCCCGAATCGTTTCCGACTCACAATTCGAACCGGGAAACTGCAAAACGGCAACGGTTGGTATGGCTGAATTGGACATTATTTATTACTTTCTCTATAAATTAATGTATATTTATTAACTTATTGAATGAATTTGTTGATTAAGTCTGTCAACTGGCTAAGGTAATTTGATACGTGCCTTTCCAGTGTTGACGTATGGTTTCAACTGTTAAATCCATAAAAAGTTTATCGTTTTTATCATGTACAATTAACCGGCTATTGTCCGTAGTTATACCAATAAGATAAACATCCAACCCATATTCTCGAAAGAGCGAAATCACTTCATCCAGATGTTCGGGAGTCACTTCCAAAAGCATGCCGCCCGATTCGGAAAAGAGAAGAACATCCTCACGGTATTCTGAACCCAATCTGCCTACATGTAGTTTGAGACCGATTTGATTTTTCGGGTGAGAAGTTAATAGCATTTCTGCTGCGGAGGTGAGTAAGCCGCCATTAGAAATATCGTGTGCAGATAAGACGATGCCTTTATCAATGGCGGCAATGGTTCCATAAATCATTCCACGTTCAAGTTCATAACGCACTATAGGCACATTCGCACCCAAACCATGACCCAAAAGCCGGTAATATTCTGAACCGCCAAGCTCATCAAAGCGCTCGCCGACTAAAATCAAATGAGAACCGCTTTGTTTAATTTCCATGGTTATTGCTTTTGATGCGTCTTCGATAACGCCCACGCAGGCGATAATCGGCGAAGGCGGCACAGAGCGTCCACTGGTGGATTGATTGTATAAAGATACATTACCCGAGACGAAGGGGATGGCTTCCTGGCTGTCTTGCGGTGCCAGTTTTGTAGCCGCTTCGGAAATTCCATTTATCCCTTCTTCCAATGCCCAAAAATCTTGGGGGACTTCTGGATTGCCGAAATTCAAACAATCCGTCATCGCTCGTGGAGTGGCTCCTACAGCGGCAATATTTCGCATGGCTTCAGCCACAGCGTTGGCTCCCCCCCAAAAAGGCGATATTTCACCATAAAAGGGATTCCCATCCACAGATAAGGCCATGCCTGCTGGAACACCTTCCAAAGGGACAATGATGGATGCATCTGCTTCACCGGGGCGAATAACGGCGTTTCCTTGCACTTCCATGTCGTAATGATGGTAAATCCATTCTTTGGAAGCGATGTTCGGCTGCGAAAGCATCTGCAAAAATAAGTCATTTAAATTTTGGAGCATTTCGATTGCCGGTTCGACAAAACTGCCGACCCGAACTTCGGAGACTCGATCATACCTAATGCCTTCTACAACAAAGTCAATTGGAAGTTCTGTAACTTTTTGTTCATGGTAAAAAACACGCATCACCGGCTCTTTTATGATTTTCCCGATTACATGCGCACCAGCGCCTGAGCATATAGCGGGGAGTTCCCAGTCTTCATTATATATACGCAAAACTTTGGATGTGAACTCTGGTGGAACTGCAAGTAAATACCGCTCCTGCGTCTCAGCGCAGAGAATAATTTCAGGCGGGAGATTTTCTTCAGAGACATGAACTTGATCCAGATTAATTTCGACACCGAAACCACCGCTTTCGCCCATTTCAGAAGAAGAACAGGCGATTCCACCTGCTCCCAGGTCTTTCATACCGATTTCAATACCAAGCTCACGTGCGCGGCACCGAACTTCATGGTTTGCCTTGTAGTGCAATAGTACATTTTTCAAGAAAGGATCGGGGATTTGAACTGCGCCCTTGTTTTCTTCTTCACTTTCCGAATCCAAGGTGCCGGAAGCGAATGATGCGCCACCGAATCCGGAACGGTCAGTAGGTTTTCCCACTAGAATTAAATCATAGCCTTCTCCATTTTGTGGGACTCGGCTGTGAATAATCTCATCCTCCCGCAGCAGCCCGACAGCGGCTACGTTTACGAGGCAATTATCATCGTAGCCTTCATGAAAAACCACATCGCCGCCTAAATTGGGAACGCCTAGTGCATTCCCATAGTGCCATATTCCCTCTACGACTCCCTCGGCGATTGATTTTGTTCTATCGGGGAATCGTCCATTTGGGTCGCCGAAGCGAAGGGGATCCGCCACGCCTATAACTGAAGCTCCCATACAATCCACATCACGGACAATGCCGCCAATGCCGGTGGCCGCTCCTTCAAAGGGAAGAACTTGTGAGGGATGGTTATGGCTTTCATGAGCGATGACAATGCCGTACCGTTGACCGTTCAATGTAGTGAAATAAATGATTCCAGCGTCTTCTTCTGGGCCTTGAATAACATTTTTCCCCGTTGTAGGAAGATATTTTTTCAGCAGATGCTTGCTGCTTTTATATGAACAATGCTCGCTCCACTCAATATCAAATATGAATAATTCAGCCAGAGTGGGAGCGCGGCCTAAACGTTGTTGAATGCTTTGGGCTTCTTCAGGTTTAAGTGATATACCGTATCGCTTTAAAGAATCCGCAAGAAGTGATGGGTCGGAATATGTCTCGATTGTGATGATGTTATCCATCGATTATCCTCATAATTTGTTCTCTTCTGGACATATATCCCTCTGATGGAATCATTGGTAAGATGATAGTCCAGGAGGAGTAAGATGGGAAGAAGAGATGTTAACCCAACTTTGTCATAAAATAGCGTAAGGTATTGATTTTATTAATCTGGGAATCATATTTCAAGTGTTGACATGAAATACCTGCACTGCCGTCTACAAAAAAGCAGGTGTCAAACAAAGGAAAAAGAAATCATCCACTTCTAAAGAACCGATTCAACTTCATGAAAGTTTTTAGCTGTGCGTACAATAGACTTGATCTCTTCGAGTTTTTCCAAAGAATTCACGGCTTTAATGCGAGGGATTAAAGTAAGTCCTTCTTCTCCAAATTTAATGTCCAATGCCAACTCAATCGCCTCTTGAAGACCTTTTTCCAGACCTTCTCTTAGGCCTTCCTCGCGGCATGCTTTACTCACTTCTTCTCTAGCTTGTTTATATGCATCTTCTCTAGCTTGTTTATATGCATCTTCTTTAGCTGTTTTATATGCATCTTCTCTGAATACTTCATATGCGTACGATTCGATCATGATATCTCTCCTTCGTTGGAATAGCTTTACACTTAAATCTTTACTTCTTAATCCAGCAAAAACGGACATAGCGGACAACAATTCCGATTTCTCATGTTGATCCAATACACTATTATATAACTTTTCTTCCGCTTTTAAAATAACATCTTCTCCGGACATCAATGGAATAAATGGATAGAGATAAAAATCATCCTTGTTCAAAATGTCATCGCCGTCCTGTTCCCACATTTTGATCAATTCAAAGTGAAAGGTGAACCGGTCATCTTCATAGTCACCGGAAGCATTCTTATCTTGCAGAAATAAAAACATGACCGGCTTGACCGGAACTGTATACCGTTGCCGGGCGAGAAGCGTATAGGCCATTAAATTTTGAACATCCTGAACATTCCATCGGGTTTTAAATTCCCAGATAAGTATCTCCTCTTCCCCGGTTCTTTTCTTCACTTTGAGCATAAAATCCCCTTTTTTGATATCGGGAAATTCTTGAGGAAGGCCTTGAATCAACTCCAAATTCTCAGCCTCTTGTTTTTGAAAAAACCGGTATAGCGATTCCTTGCCATTCTCAGCAATGAATTTGGATGTGATATCGTATTGCATAATGTTCTTTCTTTAATAAGTAGTAAGAAAGACTTATTATATGTAAATTCGAAGTTCAAGTGAAGCGATTCCACCTGTTCTGGGAAAACGAGTCCAAGATATGAAATCGAGTCCTGTCGTGTTGGATGTGAGCATGATTTCCCCGAACTGAGGATTATATGTCACTACCTATAGAGATTTTTAAAAATCGTCGGATATTTTCGCTGGGAGACTCATTTGTGAACGGCTGACAAAAATGCTGTCTTTCAACATTTCGCGCTGACCCCTCATGCGGACATTCATGATCAACCCGACCCCTATCATGTTGGCTAACATGAATGAACCTCCGTATGAGATAAAAGTCAGAGGGAGACCGGTTACGGGCAGAAGCCCGGTTACCATTCCAACATTGATAAATATATGCGAGAAGAATAGAGTCACGATCCCCGAAGCGATTAAGGCTCCTTGAATGGTTTTAGATTCAACCGAGGTATCCAATCCGCGGACAAGCAAGAGTAAAAATAGAACCAAAAGAATCACGGAACCTATAAAACCTGCCTGTTCACCCAACACCGGGAAAATGAAGTCGTGATGATGTTCGGGCAAGAAATCCAAGGTACTTTGGGTACCTTTCCCTAAACCTTTTCCCCAAAAACCGCCTGAACCTAAAGCGATTTTCGATTGATTGATGTTGTAATTTGTATTTTTTAAATCCGTTTCAGGTTGGATATAACCGATTAAGCGCATTTTTTGATATTCAGGTATTTCATTCCAAATAGCCTGTCCATATTCATACACAATAAAATAGGAGAAAAAACTTAGAAGCAAAAAAGGAATGTAAACGCTCCATGGGACTTTGTTCAGAGTTACAATTAATAAAATTATTCCCATGAGGGATAGCCATATCAAGATAAAAATAGGATCATGGCTAATCCCCAAAAAACAGAAAATGGGAGAGATTAGTAAAAGAAGGTAGGAGTAGGGCAATCCGGCCACGAACATCATGATAACCGTGATGGGTACAAATACCAGCGCGGTTCCCGTATCCGGCTGTTTAGCGATAAGTATGGAAGGGATCGCACCTATAGCCAACGGTTTCATCAAATCGATGAAACCATACCATTGCTCTTTTTTCGCGGCCAGTACCTTGGCCAGCATCAGAATGGTAGTAATCTTGGCGAATTCAGAGGGTTGTATCTGCGGCAGCCCCCCAATTTTGATCCACGAATAAGCTCCATTTTTAAAATGACTGAAAAAAGGAACAAAACATAGAACAAGCCCGATGAGACCGGCTATATAAAAAAGGGTTGCATAACGGATTAACAATTGGTAATCCACACATAAAACAATAAATAAAAATATTAGTCCCAAGATCACTTTACAGGCTTGGCTGAACCAAAGTTCTTCATACCACGGAATGAAAGATTCCTGGCTTGCTGTCGCACCGGCAATGGTGATGACGCCAAAAGTCACCAAGGCCAGCGTGATGGCTAATAATAAGTAGTCGATATCATACAGGATCTTTGGATTTATCATGGCCTAAATATACGTCCAGAAGGCGGTGTACTAGAGGAGAAGCGTCTTCGCCTCCATGCCCTCCGTATTCTATCAAAATGGTAATGGAGATGCTTGGATCTTCAAATGGTCCATAACAAACAAACCATGCATGTGGATCTTCTCTGTTTGATTGAGCTGTACCGGTTTTTCCGGCCAATTCGATATCATCCCGTTTTACCCGGCGTCCAGTTCCTTGCCACTTTCGATTGACCACTTCCCACATTCCTTTGCGAGCAGCCTCCCACGTTTTTGTCGAAGCTTCAATTTTTCCGGCGGGTACTGGATCGAAAGTTTTAATGACTGTACCATCAGGGGAAACTACTTTTTTGGCAACTCGTGGCGGATAAATGGTTCCTCCGTTGGCTATGGCGCAAAGAGCAGTACTGATTTGAATTGGAGTAAGGCAAACATCTCCTTGCCCAATCGAGGTATTGATCGTATAACCAGGATACCAAGGGTATATTGTATTCGGTGAAGGAAATGGAACATTCAATTCATTGCGCAGATCTATCCCTGTTTTATCATTAAATCCAAAATCACACATCCAAGGATAGAGTCTTTCAATTCCCAAATCATGAACGGTTTTATAAAAAAACACATCGCAGGAGACACTAACGGCATCAATAAGTGAGACAGTTCCATGCCCTTCACGTTTCCAACACCTCTGTGGTCTGCTCCCTCCTAAAGAGAAAAAGCCCGGGCAGTATTCGGTATGTTTTGAAGAAATTTTCAATTCTTCCATTAAAGCGAACACTTCAAATACTTTTAACACCGAGCCAGGGGGATAGGTACCGGAGATAGCTCGATTTAGTAACGGGCGAGAAGTATCTTCTGTGTATTTTCGAAAATCCCTAGAAAAATAATTTGGATTGAATGTGGGGGATGAAGCCATTGCCAAAATCGAGTTGTCTTTTGGATTGGCAACGATAATAACACCCCTTGATGTTTTCAATATATCTTCGGAAGCAGATTGAAGATCGGCGTCGATATTTAAAACCACATTATTGCCTGGGATGGCAGGTTTTTCCTCGACCGGTCTGCCCTGCTGAATTTCATATTTATTGACGATGATTCGATTGACCCCATCTTCCCCGCGAAGA
The DNA here is from genome assembly GCA_964643335.1 of uncultured bacterium. Lineage (GTDB taxonomy): Bacteria > Hinthialibacterota > Hinthialibacteria > Hinthialibacterales > Hinthialibacteraceae > CAZXSQ01. The sequence continues at coordinate 6,386 of CAZXSQ010000111.1, read as the reverse complement.
TAGGATTCGTATTTCCATTCAATCCCGCTTACTCCGATTCTGTCACCCGGTGAATACCCCTTATAACGCTTCATTTTCAATTCTCTTTCATTGATTTCGGTAGTATATCCGAGGACATGGGATGCGATGGGATGCTCTCCATACCAGCGCGTGGGAACCGCTTCCGTGAAGATCATGGCTTCTTTTGGAAATTCGATCTGCCTGGCGTTAATGGCAAAATATTTTCTTCTGTTGATGCTTTTGGCTACGCAAACCCGATTTTGCTTATAGTAAGTATCTCGAGGATTCATCCTGTAGTTTCTTTCAAGGATCTCATACTTATAAGGTTCGTCCAAAATTTGAGAAAGCAGACTCAGTGTGGTTTTTATCTCATCGGTAACGATACGTTTTCCTTTTTGAGTTTCAATAGGAATCCATACGTTCCAGAAATCGGTGTCCATAGCAAGTGGTTTGAGTTCACTATCCAATATCATTCCACGTTTGCTGGGAACAGTGATGTGGCGATAATAATTTCTTTCTGACCGATTCTTATATTCTTCCTGCCTGTAAACCTGGATTGTCCAGAGACGAAAGACTAAAACCGAAAAAACCCCTACAAAGAAAATCAGAAGAACTTGAAGCCGCAAATCGGTTTTTGATGACTTCATAAACATGATTTTCTTGCGGCGTTTCATGACTTATCTCCCCAAAACAAGCGTCGGTTGTTGAGATTTGCGTGAAAAACGGAAAGAGAAAACCTTCATGGGGAAAATGATAAAACAAAGGCCTGTTATCAAAGCCCCTGAAAATATATAACTATAAGGCATGGAGACCGGTATGTCATATTCCAGGTAAGATAACCAGAAGATCACTTCACCGAATCGAACGAAAGCGGTAAGCAAAACACCAATGATGAAACGGGATACACTGAATTGAGCCCATAGCACCGATCTCAGTCTTGTGGTGAGCATGACAGCCAAAATATAAAGTAAGGAATGAGTGCCGGGGATGTCATAAAATGTTATATCCCAAATCAGTCCGGCCACAAAAGCATAAAGAAACGCTTCACCTGTTGGCCGAGTCAATGTTATATAAAGGACACTAAGAAGGAAAATATCCGGACTCAACATACCCAGATTGAATACAATCCGGATGAATAAATCGAGAATAAACGCAACGATCAATAACAAAATAAAAACCATTTATTAATCTTCCGATAGAAGCGATAGTATTTCTTTTTGTAATGGAGTGTTCAAAATAACATAGACGGACTGAACGTCTTTAAAATCCACCGCCGGTGAAACAAGTAATCCTTCCTCACTGGTTGCATCAGCGATATATCCAGTAAGAAGATCCCGCTCAAACACATTGCCGGTCCCTGATGTAAAAACAGCTTGTCCTGGTTCAGGAGTTCGGGTTTCATCACCCATATCAAGCAGATACTGATCCGTTATGAGGAGATAGTCTCCTTCCTCTGTTCCTCGAAGGATACCTTCAAATGTGGTTCCCTCAATATAAACCGGAATAGCGGATGCGGGGTCTTTGATCAATTGTACTCTGGCTGCGTGTGGAGTAAGCCGATATGTTCGCCCAACCAGGCCTGAATTTGTCATTACGGCCAAATTCACTGTAAGCCCCGCTTCAGTCCCTTTGTTGATTATCATCGTGTTGACCATTCTGTTGTCTCTAAAGCAAACAATAGCCGGTTCGGTGGCAAATTTTTCTTCCGGTTGCAGTTTCTGCGCAACCCGATACGCTTCATGGCGGCGGAGTTTATATCGTAGTTCTACATTTTCTTTCTGAACTTTTTCAAATTTCTCGCGCAGCATGTCTAATTCCGCTTTGGCATGCAAATTATCGGAGATGTTTTTAATGGTGTGTTTGAACCAATTACGAATACTTTGAATAGCCGCAACGGGTTTATGAATTATTTTTGTAAGTGTGCTTGAGGGATTTCTGGTTTCATTCGGAACGAATAACAGCATCAGGATCAATGCCAATATTACGAAAAATATACCCAGCAGTTGTGGAGAAAGCCAACTATTTTTTTTGCGATTCAATGATGAATGTTTTTTCCACTTGAAAATCATGGTATTAAGTTTGTTGGATAATTTATTCTCATGAGTGCATAGGATTTGTTTTTCATATATTTGAGATAAATCATAATGATTCTATCATAAAATATATCAATACGCTATTTATTTTTAGCTGATTTTTTGCAAAAAAGATACTAAATTATTGAAGAAAATCCAACAGGGGAAGATATTCCCTCAACCGCAACTCATATGTGTATTTTAAAACAGATTCTCATTATATGAAAGTAACTCTATTATACCGTATACCGGCTAAATATTTTCCGCCGTTTGTATCACTGAACGAAGCCGGTCCATCTCATCCAACGCTTTTCCGGTTCCCAAAGCCACACAGGTCAGCGGATCATCGGCTACATGAACCGGCAGGCCTGTTTCATCCGCAATTAATGTATCCAGTCCGCGTAAAAGTGATCCCCCGCCGGCGAGCATAATACCTCTTTCCATAATATCGGCGGCCAGCTCCGGTGGGCACTCTTCCAAAGCTATTTTTACTATATCTACAATCGAATTTATCGGTTCTTGTAAACATTCCCGGATCTCTTCGGATGTAATTTTGACAGTTTTAGGCAAACCGTTAATAAGATCACGTCCTTTAATATCAATCCCTTGGTCTTCTCCGATCTGATGAGCGGAGCCAATGCCGATCTTGATCATTTCGGCTGTGCGTTCACCGATTAGAAGATTGTAATTTTTCTTGATATGAGAGATGATGGCGTCATCTATTTCATCACCGGCGACTCGAATGGAGCGGGAAACCACCAGTCCGGAGAGAGAAATGACGGCCACTTCTGTGGTTCCGCCTCCGATATCCACAATCATATTGCCGGACGCTTCTGCTACAGGTAGCCCTGCTCCAATGGCCGCCGCCATGGGTTCTTCAATCAGCAAAACATCGCGAGCGCCTGCACTGACGGCGGAATCTTTAACCGCCCGGCGTTCCACACTAGTGATCCCGGAAGGGACACAAATCATGATGCGTGGATTAACCATTCTCGTTCGGTTATGCACTTTGTTGATGAAATAGCGAAGCATTGCTTCGGTCACTTCGAAATCTGCAATCACACCGTCTTTCATTGGCCTGATGGCTACGATATTCCCAGGGGTTCTTCCCAGCATGTTTTTAGCTTCTATTCCTACGGCTAAAACCTGGTTGGTCCCTTTAACGATGGCCACAACAGAAGGTTCACATAGGACAATGCCTTGTCCTTTCACATAAACCAAGGTATTAGCCGTCCCGAGATCTATACCCAAATCCCGTGAAAATATTCCTTTAATACGAGAAAATAACATTAAAGTTTCTCCCGATAAAATTAGGGTTACTCAAGTTCATATATTCTTTTGACTTGAAAATGCCATGAAATTCACTACAGCCGTCTATCTAACCAATGAATATATTTTATTTAGTGAAAATATTCTATACAAATCCTAAAGAGAAATATGTGAATACAAAAAAAATTCCTTATTCGGTCTATATTTTAAGGTGCATCTAAAAACAATATAATATACTCTGAAAGATAAAAACTTATAACCCCGAATTGAATAAAATAGAGGGGGGGATAAGGCGAAAAAATCCCCCAGAGTGGAGGGCACTGGGGGAGATAGGCAAGGGCGCAAAAGCGCCTTTTGGAGACGTTAAAGTCAATCTATTGTTTTTTAGAATCATTGATTCGGTTATACAGCCACTTCTTCATGGGTTTCCACCATTTCCGATTCGACATCCATTAGTTCCAATTCCATTTCTTGATCTGAAGATTCTGTTTTTGTGGTTTCAGTTTTCTTGAACTGCATGGAATATACTGAGGATACGCCCTGCTCAGCCATGGTGACTCCGTAAAGAGCATCACAGATTTCCATGGTCTTTTTATTGTGTGTAATAATGAGAAATTGAGACCGGTCAAGGAAACTACGCAGCATGTTTGTGTAACGATTGACGTTATTTTCATCGAGGGGAGCGTCAATTTCGTCAAGCAAGCAAAAGGGGCTGGGCTTTGTTTCATATACAGCGAATAATAAGGCAATGGCTACCAGCGCCTTTTCACCGCCGGACAACAATGAAATAGATTGCAGTTTTTTGCCGGGGGGTTGAACCACGATTTCGATGCCAGCTTCCATTGGATCACCTTCCAGCAAGATAAGCTCAGTTTTTCCACCGTTAAACATACGCCTGAAGGTGCGATTGAAATTTTCTTTCACTTCTTCAAATGTTTTCAGGAAAAGTTCAACAGTCGTTCCGTGCAATTCTTTTGCGGTGCTTAAAAGGTCTTTTTTCGATTTTTCTAGATCATTCCTTTGGTCTTCCAGAAAATCGCAGCGTTTTCGGACTTCTTCATATTCATCGATGGCTAATTCATTGACCAGACCAAGCTGTTCAAGCCGCCTGCGGTAAAATGAAGCTTTTTCGTGAAGCTCTTCATCCCCTCTCTGATCTTTTTCCAGTTCTTCACGGTTTTCGATTTTCCCGAAGGTTTCCTCCAGCTGCCGATTCCAATATTCTTCTTCAACCTGATGCTTCATTTGTTCCTGGACCAAACCGTCTTTTTCTTTTTTCAATAAATCGTAGTGTTCCAGCAGATTATTTTCTTCTTCCTCGACTTTTTTCATTTCCGTGCGAAGTTCATGGTGAACCGCTTCATTCTCCTGAACTTGCTTCCACATAGCATCTCTTTCTTCACGCAGTTGAACAATAGTTTTTCTTGTATCTTCAACCGCCTGCTGCGTTTCAATCAGACGTTCTTCCTGCTGCTGAGCAAGAAGGCGTTTTTCTTCTATTCCACGTTCAAGTTCTTTTAAATGACGCCCTAAAGTGGCAATCTCCGCTGACCAGTGTTCTCTGTCTTTGTTTTTCTCAACCAGGTTCATTCGCTGTTCAGCAAGACGATCCTCTTTATCTTTCCGTTTTTGATTAAATTCATCAATCGAAGATTGATATTCATTTAATATTTTTTCGAGATTGCTGCGCTCAAGTTCAAATTGTTCAATATATTTTAGACGTTGAGCTTCTTCTCTTTTACCTGCTTCGATAGAACGAATCAATGTTTCTTCTTCAGTATTGAATACTTTGGCAGACTGGTTCAAGCGATGGAGTTGTTTTTCAGTTCTTTCCAATTCCTCTTGCAGCGAAGTTTGCTTGTTTTTATTTTCAACCAAAGTTTGGCGCAATATATCACGCTCATCGGAAAGTAACGAAATCTCTTTTTGCACTTCTTGTACATGGATTTCCAGCCGATTGCGTTCGCCTTGCAGAGTTTCAACAATTTCTTTGAGCCGTTGGATTTCCGCTGCACGGTTTAAAATTTGTGAACCGCTGGAATAACCGCCGGTTATGCAGCCGTCTTTTTCAACGATTTCACCGGATATAGTCACGAGTTTCGTTCCAAGTGGAAGAAATGAACGAAAATCCAAGGCGTTATTAAGGTTATCTACAAGCAAAACAGGTTCTAGTAAGCTCTGAATAAAGGGTTTTAATGATTCATTGCATTTCACTAAGTCGCCCATTTTTTTTAGATTGGACAATTCAGGCGGCCATCCAATAGAATTCTGTTCTGGAATTGAATTTTTGAGTATAAAAGAAACCTGGCCTTTTTTGTTTTCACGCAGGGAGTGAATAGCGGAAAGAATCGATTCATCGTTTTTAGCTAAAATGGCCTGAAGTTTCCTGGATAAAGCCGCCTCAATGGCTTTTTCATAGCCAGGTTCAACCTGAATTTGCTCAGCGAGTGTGCCAAATAAGGTGTCTTGGTACTGTTCGTTGTCCCTAAGTAAATAGCGGACGCCTTCATCAAATCCCGCCAGTTTCGACTGCAATTCATTGAGTGATTCCCACCGTGATTGAGCCTGCTGCCAGCGGCGCTCACATGAATTCAAACCGGTTTTAGCAGTTGATTCTTTTTCTATAAGTTGGTTAAGGGATTCTGTGGCATGATCCAGGCGGTGTTGAACTTCTTTGATATATTGTCCCAATTCCTCGAGGTTTTGATTCAGTTCTTCCCGTCTCTGCTTTTGAGCTGTGGACTCGTTCTCAATTTGTTCCTGTTCTGTTTTTACTTGCTGCAGGCGGTTGGTGAAATACTCTTTTTCCCTTTCCCAAAGCCGCTGCTGATTTTTTCTCTCGGTAATCTGATGTTCAATATCAAGAAAGGCTTTTTGTTTTTCTTTCCCCTCATTTTCAATTGAACTGGCCTGCTGAATCAATTGAGCCAATTCTCCGTTCTGCTTCTCGATCACTTCCTGTAATTCTTGAATTTCTTTTGTTAAATTATTGACTTGTTCTTCAGCTTGTACAATTCTATTTTGTTCGTCATTGATGCGTTGTTG
>CAZXSQ010000110.1:14479-15213 GCA_964643335.1 uncultured bacterium | reverse complement strand
TTGCAGCTTGACATGTAAGTATATAAATGTTAGGTGAATTTAGCACTCTACAGTTGCCGAGTCCGGTCACCAAAATCTTCAAGAATGGAGTGGATATCAGCTCGATTCAGCAGTTCTGCCAAATCGTCGACCGCCCATGTGATTCTCTCATCGAGATCCGGACCGGCAATATGATTAAAAAGTTTTCGTAGAAAGGGATTTGTCTTGGGTAAGTCATATGCCGCATGTTCCCGTGTAAACTGAACGTATTCTTTTATATTACACCGTGCGGCAAAAAGACCGTAACAGATTGTCTGTGCATACATATCCGCAAACTGTTCTTCGGAAAGATCGTGAATAAGCACATCGAAATCCTTCCAACTGGCTGTGGAGTGATCCTCCCCGGTCTTCATCCTGAAACGAAAGTTGAATGGCGTCTCGAATCAAGCGTGCCAACGAAGCCATTCTCGCCGCCAGTTCTTTTGGTGTTCCAACAGAAGTTACGGTTTGCGTAATGAATGCGTGGAATAATTCGGAGAGTTGTTTGATCTGTTCTTGATTTTTCTGAATATTCCCTTGTGTATCGATAGCTGCAGACCGGACTGTTTTCCGAAATTCACCGCCGGTATACCACCGAAATTCCAGGTAATTTGTCAAGATCAAATTTTCCAGGCTTTCGCGGTACCGGGTTATTTGTTCGCTTTGTTCAATTGAATCTAAAGACTTCCCCATATCTTTGGCTTCGATATATCCTA
>CAZXSQ010000110.1:0-14469 GCA_964643335.1 uncultured bacterium | reverse complement strand
GAATCTGATCGCGGGTGAGGATGAAATCCGGCGCGCCACAAGCAATCCGTTTCGGTTCGTTGGTTGCCGTAATATCCTTGAACAGAGATTCAATAAGAGTCTTCAATGCCGGCCGAAAAGTATGCTCGGTGGTATTGCCTTTCTGCAATTCTTTCTCAACGGAAGAGAAATATTTAGAAATATTCTGCAATGGCATGATTGATTTCTTTTTTATATGGGATGCAAACAATTTCACATGATTATCCTACAGTACTCCATTTTTTATAAAAGACTTCCACCAATATTTATATAAAATTTGTTTGCCTTCTTCGAAGACGTTAATCTTTTTCCTTCTTAATTACATGCCATAGCATGTTTTCTATTGTTTTTAACTCCCGGCTTAGTTGTTTTTGCCGAATTATAATCATCCGAACGTAATATAAGGCTGTCGAAATCACGGCTAAAAATAACATCCCTTGTAACAACGCAGCAAAAATTCTCTCAATCGCCGGCGCGTCTCCGGCCTGAATGAATTTCAGATAAATTGTTCCACTGGCTATAATCAATATAACCAAGCTCCACAACATGATAACAATATATTTCATCCCCTGGATTTTTTTATTTTCTCTTTTTAATAATTTCTGATAGCGTTGACGTTCTTCATCCTGCATACCGTCGGAATCAATTCCATTTTGTTTTAACAGTTCATCTTTGATTGTTGAATCGAGTTTCATCTTCTTCCTCCATAGTTTTTCGTAGTTCTTGTTTGGCGTAATAAATCCGGGAACGCACAGTACCGATCGGTTTTTCAATTACCTTGCTGATTTCTTCATACGATAATTCTTCCAGGAAATGCAAGACAAGCACTTCACAATGTTGCGGTTTGATTTTTTGAAGCGCGAAATGAAGACGTGCGATGTTATCGATTGAAATATCATTTTCCACCTCCGATTCCTGTTCCGCTAATGTATCCTCATCCAGTTGCTCGAAACGGTGCTCGAAACGAACAAGATCAACCGCTTTATTACGAGCGATACGGTAGAGCCACACAGAGAATGCATTGGTGTTGCTCAATTTACGAATGTGCCAAAAAACATCCAACCAGACCATTTGCAGGATATCTTGAGCCTTCTCATTATCATGAACCAGGCGCCGAACATAATACGTTAATTTATTGTTATATCGTTCCACAAGTTTCTCGAAAGCATCCAAATTGCCCTCTTGGGCTTGGAGAATCAGAACTTTTTCAAGAATGGTTTCAAATGTTCTCATCTTGAGTTCCCTGCGTTCTCTGCGTTCCTATAAATACAGACGTGGGGTTGAATAAAAAGTTCAAAACTAAATTATTTTAAAAGTTGTTTGTATGCTAGCAGGTTGTTTTTTCTGTGTTGGGGGGATGCGCCTTTGCCCCCCTGTGTCTTAGCGTTTAAAAATTCCAGAAATCCTTTATAGTCGGGTAATAAAGATTAAATTGAATTAGAATAATTCAAGCATAATGTTCCTCTTTTACGAATCGCTATGAACCAGACTAAATCTGACGAAACCGCTAAAACATGGAGCCGTAGCGCACTGCATTCAAAATGGGAAAGTGTCTATCGGGGTGATGCCAATGTTCCGTTTTATCTGACTGCGTTGCGAGCGGTTTTTTCCGAATGCAATTTGAATGGCGATCTACACATCCTCGATGCAGGCTGTGGCAGCGGGACTAAATCTTTGCTGCTTGCGAATCAAGGATTTCGGGTTACAGGGATCGATGTATCCCCGGAGATGCTACAAAAAGCCCAGGAAAAAGCCCTCACTGTGGAGCTGAATAAACGCACCGAATTTCAATCCGGCAATCTGATTTCGCTTTCATTTGCCGATGAGGTTTTCGACTGTGTTTTGTGCTGGGGGGTGTTGATGCACATTCCCGATGTTGAAACCGCACTGTCTGAACTGATACGTGTTCTGAAACCTGGCGGATTCCTCGTCATCAGCGAAGGGAATTTGAACGCTTTGCAGGCTCGTATCACCCGCTTAATAAAATCACTGCGTCCCCGTGCAAATGAGCAGATAGAGCGTAAACCAGCGGGTATGGAAAGTTGGATCGAAACCGAAGACGGCTTGTTCCTGACTCGCCAAGCCGACGTTTCATGGCTGAAACAACGGCTCGAAAGCGAAGCCTGTCGGATAACACTACACCGTGCGGGCGAATTCACAGAATGGTATACCAAAGTCAGATCTCCCTTAATCCGCAAACTTATCCACGCATTTAATTCATTTTGGTTTCACAGGATTCGAATCCCCTTCCCTGCCTTCGGAAACCTTATCACAGCACAAAAGATGAAGAAATAACTGCGCAAAATTTGCGCATCTTGGGGACATTTTGAGAAATATATGCTCATGGCCTGTTCGAAATCGTTGTTTGGGTCAAAGTATGCCATGGTATGGTTCTTGCGCTTTTAAATAATTTCAAACAAAAGATTTTTTGTGGGAGGATTCGCTTTATTTGGGAAAACAAAATGTTCACGGTATTACAGATACAACATAGACATTCATTATATTCGGGAACATTTGTCTTGTACCTTCGTTACTTATTTATGAATAAGGTATGAGTAAAAAATTCTTTATTCAATTTTTCCAACAATTCTTTTCACTTAAAGAAACCAAATCGCTTTCTAGTACGACTTATACATATGAACAAATCATCTATTGCTGGAGTCTTACATGTAAATTTTGAGAGTGTATCTCTCAGAACAGAATTAATGCATTATTTTTATTGCTGTAAAAATAGAGGGGGGGTATGTCATTGAATAATTCGTTGTTGCATCGCCGAGTTTTTATAACATTGATTTCGATTTATTTTATCAGCTGTGCTTCACCGGGTATGCAGCGTGAAAAAATTGACGAACGTGCATACAAAATTATTGAACAAAAGCAGATGCAGGGGCTTGGACGCATTGAGCCGTTCACGATTGAGTCACCGGAAAAGGCCTTGCGGAAAAAATTAATGATTGGTCAACATTTACAATATAGTGATCCGGCTTCCTTAAGTTCGGATGAATTGAAGCCCATCCAGCATTGGCCAGAGGATGATTATCTGCAATCCAATGCGGTTGTTGCCAGCTCAACAGTATCTTATAGCAGTGAAGCATTGTACCTGACTCTAATGGATGCGCTTCGTGTCGCCGCAGAGAACAGCCGGCAATATCAAAGTATGAAAGAAAGTGTCTTTCGTACAGCTCTTCAATTAGATTTGGCCAGAGATCGTTTTCGCAATACATTTACAGGTAGCTTGGACAGCGAAATCAGTACAGATTTAGGCCGGGACGAGACAACCAGTGTTTTCTCTAACTCTGCAATCGGTGGATTTTCTCGCAGGTTGCTGAATGGAATCACCCTCACAGCGCGGATTGGATTTGACCTAATCAAACTGTTGACACCGAATTCATCCACAACCAAAGGATTTTTTGGCGACGCTTCGATTTCAATCCCATTGCTGCGCGGCGCGGGACGGCACATTGTAGGAGAGCCTCTGACTCAAGCCGAACGAAACGCTGTGTATGCCATTTATGATTTTGAGCGCTTTAAACGGACATTCGCGGTTGATATCGCACAAAGTTATTTTTCTGTTCTTGAACAGATCGATCAAATCAGAAACGCAGAAGAGACTTACCGCCAGTCGGTTATGACTTCCAGACAAGCCAAAAGGCAGGCGGATGCCGGTCTCAAATCTCCCGTCGAGGTCGACCAGGCCATACAAGATGAATACAGATACCGTACTGAATGGATCAGTGCCAAATTCAACTATCAAAGAGCATTGGATAATTTTATTGTCTTACTGGGTCTTCCGCCCGATGCCAAGATCGAACTGGATGAAAGCCAACTAGAAAAACTGGCGGAGTCCGTTAGAAAGACGATCAATCTAGATCAAGATTTTGAGAAAGAAGAAGAAGAAGAAGAAGAAGAAGAGGTTCCCCCAGCAGATGCCCCGGTCACGCTGGAAGAACCCACCCGGGAAGACGCCGGACCTTTGGAATTGGATGAAGAGTATGCCATCAAACTGGCATTGGAAAATCGTCTCGATTTGCGGATTGCACAAGGGAATGTGTATGACGCACAACGGGGAGTTGTCGTTGCCGCCGATGCACTCAAAGCTGAATTAACGCTATTGGGCAGCATGGTCAACAATGACGATTTGAATTTTCACAAGGCACAATACAACGCCCTGCTTACGCTCGATCTTCCCATCGAACGAACATCGGAAATTATTGCTTACCGGAATAGTTTGATTGATCTGGAACGTGCAGTACGAGATTTGCAGGAAATAGAAGATTCGATAAAATTTGATATTAGAACCCAATTGCGCGATATGTTGGAATCGCGCGAAAGTTTGAAAATCGAAGCCCAGTCAGTCGACCTGGCTGAACGCCGGGTTAAAAGCATGAACCTTTACCTGCAGTGGGGTCAAAGGGAAATCCGGGATTTGTTGGATGCCCAACAAGACCTCTTGCAGAGTCAAAACTCTCTTACCCGTTCATTGGTCAATTACCGAGTGGCTGAATTACAATTGCAGCGTGATCTCGGAGTTTTGCAAGTTAACGACAAAGGAATCTGGACAGAATTCTCCCCAAAGGAGTATAAAAATGGAAACGAATCAGAATAAACAATCAAAGAGTATCTTTTCACGCAGTGTATTTTGGATTGCTATTATTCTCGCCGTCGTGCTAGTCGGTTTTAGTTATGCCACTATCAATACCCGTACGGATGAAAAAGTATATCTGGATCAGCCTACGTTTGAAGTAGAGCAAGGTCCGTTGACCATTAGCATTTCAGTTGCGGGTACGGTTCAGGCACGGGAGAAGGAGATTATCAAAAGTGAACTCGAAGGGCAGAATGCCATTTTGTATATTGTTCCTGAAGGCACTCGAGTCAAGAAAGGTGATCTCTTGGTAGAATTGGATGCCAGTTCGCTACAAGATCAACTTATAGAACAGCAGATCAAGATGCTCAATGCCAAAGCGAATTATGTCAACGCCCGTGAGAATCTCGCCATTTCCGAAAACCAGGCACAAAGCGATGTCGATGCAGCCGAGCTGCAATACAAATTCGCCAAACAGGACCTACGCCAGTATATTGAAGGGGAGTTCCCCAAGCTGCAAAAAGAATATCAAGCCGAGATTTCTTTACAAGAAGAGGAATTGAATCAAGCGCAGAATGATTTGAAATGGTCGGAAATACTATACGAAGAAAAATATTTATCCCAATCCGAACTGCAAACAGCTCAAATCACTGCACAAAGAAAAAAACTGAACTTAGATAAGGCTGTCGCCGATTTGAATATGTTGAATGACTTTACATATCACAGGCAAATCGCCCAGTTAACCAGCGATGTCACCCAAGCTGAAATGGAGTTAGAACGCACCAAACGCAAAGCCAAAGCGAGTATCGTGCAGGCTTCAGCGGAATTACAATCCCGTGAAGCGGAATATGAGCAGCAGGTCAGTAAGTTGGAAAAAATCAAAGACCAAATCGAAAAAGCGAAAATTTATGCTCCCATGGACGGACTTGTTGTCTACGCAACTAGTGTCCGGCAAAGCTGGCGCGGCAATCAGGAACCGCTGCGTGAAGGTCAAACTGTTCGTGAACGGGAGGAGTTGATCCACCTTCCAACGACGTCGTCTTATATCGTAGAAGCGAAAGTGCACGAATCGAGTCTGGAAAAGATACGTCTTGACTTGCCAGTTTTGATTACCATTGACGCTTTGCCGGGAAAAAGTTTTAAAGGCCGTGTGTCTACCATCGCTCCATTACCTGATGCCCAAAGTATGTTTATGAATCCCGATTTGAAAGTGTATAATACTCAAATCAACATCGAAGGAAACGGAGAGGATCTCCGCAGCGGAATGAGCTGCCGCGCGGAAATTATCATCGATCAATTTAATGACACGAATTTCATCCCCGTGCAATCGGTTACAAGGATTTTGGGTAAACCTTCCGTCTATGTGGTCAAGGGAAACCAATTGGAACAGCGAAAAGTGGAATTAGGACCGGATGACAACAGTCTTGTACAGATTCAAAGCGGTCTTGAAAAAGGGGAAACCGTATTACTTACCCCACCGCTTTCCTCCAGTGAAGTTCCTAAAGAACAATATGAGGAATATGATATCCCAGAGAAGAAAGAAACGGCCTCGGATATTGAACCGGCAGAAGGAAAACCTCCTCAAGCCTTTCCTGGACGGATGGATGAAGCATCCCAGCAGGGAGAGCGTCCGCAAGGGATGGGGAACCGCCAGGGTCGAGGAATGCAGAGAGGTCAAGGACGGCCAAACCGCCCTGATATGGAGGGCGGGCCACAAGGACAAGGACAGAGACAAGAACGTAGCCGTTTTGGAAATATGACAGATGAACAACGGGAAGAAATGCGGAAGCGCTTCGAGAATATGACGCCGGAGCAGCGAGAACAGATGCGTAAACGTTTTCAGCAAAATCGACAAAGAAATGAAAATCCGGAATAAAAATGATCGATATACAATCTAACTTAAATGGCTTAGCTGCACAGCTAGAGCATGTTCATAAAATATACAAGATGGGCACGCAGGAAGTGCGGGCCTTGTCAGACGTCAGTGTCGAATTTAAGAAAGGCAGTTTTTGGGCAATTCTCGGAGCCAGCGGCTCGGGGAAAAGTACAATGCTGAATCTGCTTGGCTGCCTGGATCGGCCAACATCAGGGCGATATGTATTGAACGGCAACGATGTCAGCCGACTGAATGACGATCAACTCAGCGATATGCGTTTGAATCATCTCGGCTTCATCTTTCAAAGTTTTAATCTCATCCCGCAGTCGACTGTCGAAGAAAATATTCAACTGCCGTTGTACTATAAAGGATTAGATCCGGAAGCCAGCGCGGAGAAAGCCCGTGAACTGGCCCGAAAAGTCGGCTTGGAAGAAAGGCTCAATCACCGCCCGACGGAATTGTCAGGCGGGCAGCAACAGCGAGTCGCCGTAGCCCGTGCACTGGCCAACGACCCCCAAATCTTATTGGCTGACGAACCGACTGGAAATCTCGATTCACACACCGGGCTGGAGATCATCAAACTGTTACAGGAACTGAATCAACAGGGGAAAACCATCATCATGGTTACTCATGAACGGGATATCGCAGTCTTTGCAAAATATTGTCTCTATATGAAAGATGGATTTATTGAACGTATCGAAGGAAATGAATGATGCATGTTTCTAAGCATTTACGAGAAATTAAATTAGGAGTGAACAATCTCTTACTCCATAAATTACGCTCATTCCTGACCATGCTGGGTGTGGTGTTCGGTGTGGGCAGTGTTATTGCCATGCTTGCCGTTGGTGAAGGTGCGAGCAAGGAGGCGCTTGACCGAATCAGGAAATTGGGCAGCCAAAATATTATTATTTCTTCGTCAAAATCCATCCAAGAAGAAACCACCACCAATCAGCGGGTTTTTATGAGTGTGTACGGTCTTTTGTACGAAGATGAGGAACGCATCCGTGAAACCTTCCCCACAGTAAATCAAACCGTACCGGTCAAAGAAGCCCGTAAACAAGGACGGCTGGGTGAACGCTCGATGGAACTGCGGGTGGTTGGAACTACTCCCAGCTGGTTTGATCTGGTGAAACGTCCTCTTGTCGCGGGACGGGAGCTGGTGCCGATGGATTTCACCAGCCATGCCAATGTTGTCGTACTCACGGAGCATGGAGGGCGAAGATTACTGGCCACCAAAGGAACCATCGGACAAAATTTGCGGCTGGGCGGTGACTATTTCGAAGTCGTCGGCATCGTACAAAACGCGGGGAGTATTGGGGGTGATATTCAAACGCCAGATCAGGAAATCGATGCATATATCCCTATCAATGTCGCCAAAGAACGATTTGGCGACATAAACACACGCACCGTTGCGGGTTCACGCACTCGGGAAAAAGTGGAATTGCATCAGATCATCGTACAGGCGAACTCCATTGAAAGTGTGCAAGCAACCGACGCCGGTATCGAATCGATGCTGAATAAATTTCATAAAAAGAAAGATTATAAAATCAGCGTCCCACTGGCCTTGCTGCGAGAAGCGGAAGCCACCAAGAGGACCTTCAATATCGTGCTTGGTTCAATCGCCGGGATCAGCCTGCTTGTCGGAGGGATCGGGATCATGAACATTATGCTCGCTTCCGTCACCGAACGCACTCGCGAAATCGGAATCCGGCGGGCTATCGGAGCCAAGAAGAAGCAGATTATCATTCAATTCCTGATCGAAACCGTTGTGCTTTCTACCACAGGCGGGATGATTGGCATGGGGCTGGGATTGCTATTCCCCTACTTAATCACATTCTTCGCCGGAATGCCGACAGTGGTCAATGCGTTCAGCTTAGTCCTTTCACTCGGAATCAGCATGGCAGTTGGCATTATTTTCGGTATTTATCCCGCCATGCGCGCCTCCAATTTGGACCCCATCGTAGCCCTTCGCCATGAATAAGCGTTTCAAAAAGAATTAAATACAGAGATCTAATCCCTCTGCTATTTGTCGTTTTTTCCTATACAATAGAGGCAGGCTAAGGTTGAAAATATAATCTCATCCACTGCCGTAGGATTGTATAAGGGAGGAAAGCAACATGTTTGGGAAAAAGACTCATGGATTCACGTTAATTGAATTATTGATCGTTGTCGCGATTATCGGCATTCTGGCCGCCATTGCTGTTCCGAATTTTTTGAATGCCCAGGTACGGGCGAAGGTCTCCCATGCGGTCTCCGATATGCGCACCATTTCAATAGCCATAGCCGCCTATCGTCTGGATCACAACTTTGTCCCGCCTTGGCGAAATAATCTTGGATTTCCAGAAGGGGTCGATACACCGAATCAAATTCGTTATTACCGGCTGACCTCGCCCACCTCTTATTTGAGTTCCGTCCCCGACGATCCTTTTACCAGTTACATGAACCCAGAGGATTATGAGATATGGGGGACGGGCTACGACTATGTTGAAACAATGAGCGATGTGTATGGCGAGAAAACAAACTGCTGGGGGCACGAATACCGTTTAAACAGCTGGGGGCCGGATATGGAAAACGGCTGGGGCGGAAACCGGTATTGGAGCGGCGATATCGAAAACGGATGCCCGAACGGCATCCCGCGATTTCAATATAACCCCACCAACGGCCTGAACAGCTTTGGCGACATCGTTTGGGTCGGCCAAAAAGGAGGACGCTCCCACCGCAATCCCTATTGCCCCATAAAGAACGGGTATTGATGAAAGGGGGGTAAAAGCAAATGGTTGCGGAATGGTTGGCGTTGTGGGGAGTTGCTTCCAATTTGGTTTTCCGCCCGATTTTGGAGGAGTTGGCCCACGGTTGGAAAGATGATCCAGGAGTGCAAAAATTCTTAGACAATATCAACAAATGAGTTTGCAACATACTTTCTTTATAACTGAATGATAATTGCAGAAACATACTTCAAATTTTTATCATTCAGCATTTATTGATCGAATGATTCATAGTATCATGTTGATGAAAAATAACTTTGATGGAAAAATCGGAAAAGGGAAGTTAGTGCCATGAAAAATGAGTATACGGCAATTGTAAAAAAGGACGGAGATTGGTGGACTGGTTGGATCAAGGAGATTCCAGGCGTCAACTGCCAGGAACGCACTCGGCAAGAATTGTTGGAAAGTTTAAAAATTACTTTAAACGAAGCGTTGGAAATGAACAAGCAAGACGCGGAAATCGCAGCTGGAGATGATTATTCTGAAATAAAAATCGCGATATGAAACGTAAAGAATTTATAAAGTATTTACGTTCAAGAGGATGTGAATTCGTTAGGGAAGGTGGTAACCATTCATGGTGGCAAAATCCCATTCTCAACAAACGTTCTGCGATTCCCCGACATTCTGAAATACGAAATGATCTGGCACATAAAATCTGCAAGGATCTTGGTATTCCACCTATTAAAGTCTAGTGCTTAGAAACGTTAAACTTTAAAAATCAAAGCGGCCTAAAGGAGCTGTTCTCGGTAAAAATTGTTTGGTTCTCACAAAGGAACAAGCAAAGATATTAATAGATCGATTCAGATCATTGTTCTCTTACCTGTTCCGCAACACTTCAGAAATTGATTCTCATTTTGATGAAATTCATGAACAATTTGGCGGTGGTAAGAAGGTACATGATTTAAATATTGTAGCTTCAATGAAGAGCCACAATATCCAAACCATCCTTACTTATAATGAAAAGGATTTTTCCTATTTATGCAAAACGGTTCATATTACCATTCTTACTCCATATACTGTTTTAAAAATAAATTCTTCCACATAAAAATTTCATGTGTAGAGGAATGGTTGAGGCTCAAAAGGTTGGTTTTTCTCTCCCTTCGCTCATTCTATAATTTCCCACCAACCACGCTACAATAAAAAGGGAACATTTTTTGTGGGCGAGTGTACTAATTAACTGAATGGACAATTTAGATTTGTTCATATGCTGTCAGGCATTTCAAGGAGCGTACAGATGAGGAATTTTGTTTTATTTTGCTTTTCCATTGCGGTGTTAGGCAATGGAATTCTCTCTTATAGTAGCGAAGATGGGGCGCCTTTTCATGTTGGTGAAAAATGGATTTATCAACACGAAGGACCACGGCCGTGGAGCAAAAATGAACCCGTCAACGGAGACCGGGTTCGCGAAGTGATTTCCACCGAAGGCGCCGGCGATCAACAAGTCTGGATCATCAGCGAACATTGGGGAACATCGGACGAACACGGCACCAAGTTTTATTATGATGAAGAGAAAAAACTTGAAAAACAGGAAGTTGGCTATGATTTTGTCATCCGATTCAATCCACCCTATCCAAACTTGAATTCCCTGGTGCCGGGTGAAGAAAAAATTTATGAAATCAAATCCAGTATGGGCGGCGAAGGCCGAGGCCACTCGTTTCCCATGCAAATTACAGCCAAAAGGATCGAAGATGAAACATTGGTTGTTCCCGCTGGTGAGTTTACCGATTGCCACCATGTTCAAGCCGAGCAAACCATCACCTTTAAGACGGAGACGGGCGATTTTGAATTAAAGCTCAAACACGAAATCTGGTTTCATGAAGATGCCAACGGAGCGGTTAAAGAAAAATGGGAGTTTCTACCGGTTCAATTTGGCAATACAAAACGGCCAGGGTATACCTGTGTTAGTGAGTTGAGTAAACATATTGCCGGTGAAAAATAAAGAATTTATCCCTCCAAGGTATTCCTTCTTTTTATCTCAAATGACTAACATGATTCCATGATTTAAGGTAAGCTAA
Source organism: uncultured bacterium (assembly GCA_964643335.1). GTDB lineage: Bacteria > Hinthialibacterota > Hinthialibacteria > Hinthialibacterales > Hinthialibacteraceae > CAZXSQ01. The sequence continues at coordinate 3,213 of CAZXSQ010000110.1, read as the reverse complement.
AAGAGATGAAATTAATACCGTTCGGAGAAATTATAGTCCATTCGTTATTCAACGTTATCAAAAATCATTTTAGTAATTCATTATGTACCAAGATACTATTTTAGATAAGAAAATAAGTTTTTCGTCCAAACTTGGAAAATACCATATAAGGTGGCCGGCTGACCGGCCTTTGGAAGAGGATTTGGGGTATTGGAAAGTCGCGTATCTCAAACCGCGTAACGAAAAAGCCTTGGCGCTTGAGTGCATGAATATGGAGATTGGCTACTATCTCCCTTTGTATGAAAAACGCACCCGCAGGCGCGACAACAATAAGCCGCGCAAAAGTATCGTCCCGCTGTTTACAGGGTACTTGCCTTTTGTCGACCGGGACGGGGGGAAGCGCCAGATTTGTGAAACAAAAAGAGTCGTGACTATACTGGAGATCAACGATCAAAAGCAATTTACCGAAGACTTGAATCAAATCTGGCAAGCGGTGACATCCGGCGTTCCATTAGGAGAACCTGAACCTCTCCGGACCGGTCAAAAAGTGGTAGTGAAAGAAGGCCCATTACAGGGGCTGGTCGGGGTCATCACGGAGATTTACAAACAGAGACGTTTAATTTTAAACGTGGATGCTTTTCGCATGGCAGTCAGTGTGGAACTGGACCGTGAGGATGTGGAGCCGGTTTAAGGTTTGCAAGGGAGATGCACCTCGTGCGTATGACAACATCGAAATTAGTTTTACTCAGAATCGTCATGACAACGCTTGGTCGTTGGGGATGGTTTGCAGAACGATTCAAGCGATTTATGGTGTATTACACCATTCAAAAGCGGGGGGAAGAAAAATACGTGGCTAGTTCCCGGTTTTTTACTCTGGACCAATTGGAAAATGACTTTAAAAAATCAAATAAATGACGACCTGTCCCAGCAGCGATACAGCCACATAAGGTCTTAGATCGATTTTTTTACCCGTTCCGGGCAAATCATCCTTCACTTCGGATTTATCCATCCTCAAAACCCATATCAAAAGTAATAACGGATAGATAATAAACAGTATTTTGGCGACCCATAAGGGGATCGCAAGAATGATTTCACGCAAAAAAGCACCAGGTATCTGAAGAATGGAAACAATAAATTCAATCATTTCTGTAATCTCCCTTTATAGCGATAAACAAATCCAACCAGTTTTTCTTCAGGCTCAGCTGAAGTCATAATGCTGATAATCCATGTCAGGAAAAACGCCAGACAAAAAGACCACCAGGCGATATAAAGAAACGGATCTTCAATTAAAAAGAGCGGCGGTGTCGGAGCATGGGGGCTTTCTTGGATTTTTTGCGGAAACGCTTGCTCTAAAAGCATTCGATTCAAACGAACCAGATTCTTACCGTCTGGGTCTTTTTCAAGCAATTGAGATACATGTTCCGGAAGAGTTAATTGATTGATCAGTTGTGGATCAAATAGCAATTCTTGTCCAAAAAGCCCGTTGATGTCTCTTACCAACGTACTTAATAAACCTTCAGTTTCCTGCGTCCCGTCGAATTCTTGTAATTGCTTTTGCGTAGCTGGCGGGAGTTTTTCAAACAAAGCCTCTGCATAAGGATCCTCCTGTTCCTTCAGTTCCATAACGAATGCAGCCGGATTGTTCAATTCTTTCACTTGTAACTTGGGATTAGTCGTCATGTCGATAAACAACAACGAGGAAGAAAAGGCAATTCCACAAACCAAACCGATAAAAGCTCCGATACCGGTTGTCCGCCACCACAACCCGCCAAGGAGGAGAATGGCGAGACTCGGTCCCTGGAAGACCGAAAGTAATGTTTGAATGATGGTATAAATGCTTTCTTCACGCCCCTGAATCCAAAAGGCAAATAATGTAGCGCCGATGATAAAGACAACAGTTAAAAACCGTCCGACAATCAAGTAATGCCGGTCGGATTCATTAGGCTTAAAAAATTGCATGTATATATCCCGCGTCCACAACGTAGCGGACGAGTTCAGGCACGAGTCCACGCTGGACATGAAAGCCGCCAGAAATGCAGCAAAGAAAATACCTAAAATGCCAGTGGGCAGGATATCACGGATAAGAATGGGTAAAGCCGTGTCAGGATCGCTGATACTGGGATCGTGGGTCAACACAATAATCCCGGGGATAACCATAACAACGGGGATAAAGGTTTTGAGTATGGAACCCCAAACCAATGAAGCCTTAACCTCAAATTCCGATCGAGCTCCCAAACAGCGTTGAATTATAGATTGATTACCGATCCAATAAGCAGGCGCCAAGACAAATCCCAATCCAAGCAAGATGCCCGACCAGGGGAAAGGTGTTTTGGTATCCGCAGGAAGTACCAGTTCAAAATGATTCTTGTACTGTTCCCCTAATCCATGCACTTTATCAACAAACTCAAAAATCCCCCCAGCATTATACAGTCCAATGACCAAGGTCAGGGCACAACCTCCCATCATCACAGCGCATTGAATCACATCCGTATAAACAACCGCTGCAAGACCACCGATGAACGTATAAAATCCCACAATAGCGGCGGAAATAATGATGCAGGAATAAACTGGCCAATCCAGCATGACATTCATCATTTTCGCCGTGGCATACAACATGATGCCCAGATTACAGGCCAGGAAAATCCCCCAAACAAAGGTGGCAACAGTGCGCACACCGGCATTGAATCGTTTGCCCAAAAACTCAGGCACGGTGAAAACCCGGGCACGCCAAAAATAAGGGACAAAAATGAAGCCCGCGATAATCATGACCGGTACACTACCCAGCCAGTCAAAATTCCCCAATACAATACCATAAAGATAAGCCGATCCGGCGATACCGACAATGTCGATTGCACCAATATCGGAAACGACCAGAGACATGCCGATTGCCCACCAAGGCAGTTTTCTGCCAGCCAGAAAATAATCGCTGCCGGTCCGTATGTTTCTTCCCAAATAGATCCCCAGTGCCACTGTTCCAACCAGGTAGAGGATCATGATAATATAATCGATCCCTTTTAGTGCCTGAAACTCCATGAGTCCTCCCTTACAGCATCATTGGTAGAATGCATACTAGGTTATTTTGAAAAAGAAGAAAAGTCTTCCATTTATTGCTACATGGCAGCCCATGCAGGCACGGTGTTCAACTCGATTCCTAAAATACGCGATGTCAACGAAATCATGATGAAAACAATAAATAAAATGGCAATCAGGTTCATAAAAAACCCGGTTTTAGCC
>CAZXSQ010000109.1:9187-15267 GCA_964643335.1 uncultured bacterium | reverse complement strand
ACGACTGTCAATGATCAATTTGAAGTGTGGGAACTGGGATCAAATAAAAGTTATCCCTTAGGAGTAGAAGACAACATCATTCAGGGAAGCGTCATCGTCAATAAACAAGTAGAAGTCAATGGCCCCCCGAATGCCATATCCGATAATGCTGTTACGTATGGTGACACTCCAATCAACGTAGAAGTGCTTTCCAATGATACTGATCCCGAAGGAGATAACTTGACGATAACAAGTTTAGGAGATTCACCAAATGGAACTGTTTCAATTTCCGGTTCCAATGTGAATTTTAAGGCCAATACGGGATTCTATGGTTTAGCACATTTTAGCTATACCATCAGTGACGGTCATGGCAATACAGATACTGCCGAAGTGACGGTAAAAGTTAAACCTCCCATGCAGCCATCCAAATATTTTAACAGCGGTGAGGTAAAAGATCCTGTGAACACATCGACAGGGGAATATTATTTTGAATATTTGGATATGAGAATAAATGGGATTTTACCTTTAATTTTCAACAGGTATTATGCAAGCCGGAGTTATGAGAAACTCGGCTTGGAACAAGCCTTTACTTCACTGGGCAAAAACTGGACGCATAATTTCAATATTTTCTGTGTGGATCAAGCCAATGACCAGAAAATGATTCATTATCATGATGGTAAGATACTTCTTTTTCAATATGACGGCGATAATTGGATTCAAATCGATCCGGTACGCAATGTTTTTACCCTTAAAACAGATTCGAATGGGAAAACCTATCTGTTGAATCCCACCAATTTGCTTGTTTATACTTTTTTGGAGGATGGGAAATTGTCCTCCATCGAGGATCGTAACGGAAATAAATTATCCTTAACTTATGATGACAATGACCGTTTAATTCAAGTCGATGATGGGTTGGGGCGAACGCTTGATTTTTCTTATTCCGGAGACCGGATCACCCAGGTGCAGGGATTGGAAAAAAGTGTCAGCTTTTCATATACAAATGGACTTCTAACCGGCAGCACGGATGTACGAGGGAATACAACCACTTACCAGTATGACTCGGGTGGCAAGGGATTAATGACACGGTTAATTAATCCTGAAGGGAATCATTGTTACACCCAGGAATACGACAGTCAGAATAGAGTCATCACCCAAACGGATGCATATGGAAATCAAACGTCATTGGATTTCCCAGAACAAGGCAGTGGCGCCACGACGATTCATTATCCGGATGGAACCTCAGCGGACCATATTCATGATGACGATGATTTGATGACCGGTCAAAGAGACGCTGAGAACAAAAATGTTCAGTTCGAATACAATGAGAGGGAACAGCGGAACAAAATTGTTGACCGCATGGGCGATGAAAGTCTCGTCTCATTTCATGAGGCGGCGGGTCATATTTTGTCCGTAACGAATGCAAAGGGCAATGCCATTCGTTTCTCCTATATTACTCAAGAACAAAGCATAAATGATGAAATTAGTTTTACCTTCTACAACGTTCCCGAAATAACTTATCCTGACGGCAGTCAGGATAAATATGTTTACGATTCAAGAGGAAATCTACTTACCCTGACCAACAGTGCTGGCCAGACTTGGACTTATACGTATAACAGCAAAGGTCAGGTTTTAACGATGACCAATCCGGAAAATGGTGTCATTTCTTATACATATAACGCCGATGGGACTCTGGCCACAGCCAAAGACTCGGGGACTGGACCAACCTCCTATGAATACGATGATAACAAAAGAATCAATAAAGTAACGAATCCAGACGGCGCCTCGATCCGCTTAGCCTATAACGAAAACGATCAAATCATCTCAGTCACTGATGAGAACAATCATACCACAACATATGAATATGACAAAAACGGAAACAGAACCAAAATCATCGATCCCGCAGGGAGTTCCTATCACTATGCATATGACTTGATGGATCGGGTGAGCCAGGTAACCAACAGAATGGGCAACCGGGTGAGTTTCTCTTATAACAATATGGAACACCTGTCATCCATCACACTGCCCAGTGGTAAAGTGGTGAATTGTGCATATGATTCAAGAGGGTGGCTGAACAGTGTTTCCTATGGAGGAAAAAACTGGTCAAGAACATATGACGATGAAGGCATTCCTGTCTCTAATACCTCACCCCTTGGAAACACTGTGACTTATCAAAACAATGAACTCGGTGATACAACTCAAACCACAGACCCGTTAAATCGATCAAGAGAAATAATCCGGGATGAAATGAGCCGGGTGACAGGTATAACTACACCTTCATCGAATACAGTTCAGTATGAGTATGATGAACTCAGCCAACTTACTCGTATAACTCTTCCAGAGGTAGGATCGGTTACCTATACCCGTGATGGATTGGGATTGTTATCACAAATTACCGGTTTGGATGGAGAAAAATGGACATTTCAGCGCTCCAATATGGGGCGGCTTCAATCAATAACGGATCCTCTCGGCAATACGTGGAGCCATACTCATGACACCCGGGGACGCCTTTCACAAACTTCGTTTCCAGATGGGACGGCATTATCCCGAACTTATGATAACGGCGTGAATATCATACGCCGATTGTATTCGGAGGGGCCAGACCTGAACTTCACGTATGATGAATTGGATCAATTGATGACAGCCAATGATGTCACATTAACCCGAAATGCGGCTGGAGGAATAACGAGTACCCAAAACGAAGGGATAGAATTCGGGGCGGATTACACCGAAGGGCTAATACTTAAAAATCTCAGTTATAATAACAACACTTTTCTGGTTTCATACACGTATGATCAGTCGGCCGGCCGGCTTTCTCAAGTTTCCGATAATCTCACCGGCACACAGGTCAGTTTCAATTACGATGATGATGGTAGACTTGTTGGGATTGAGCGATCCAATGGCGTCGATGCATCCATGACGTGGGATGCGGCCAGCCAATTGAGCGCTATGTCTGATGAAAATGTTACCGATATTCAATATTCTTTTGATGCTTATGGCAACATTACCAATATTACACGAACCGTTCCACTTGAAAGAATAGACACCACTTCAATTTCTTCATTGGAATATGATCAAGCCTCGCAAGTGTCTTCAGCCGGTTATGCTTACGATCAACGCGGGAGACTCATACAAACTCCAGCATATAACTTTGACTGGGATGGCGCCAGCAGGCTTATTAGTATTGGGGATGTCACATTAACTTATAATGGAGTGGGCGATCTTTTAACTCGAACAGAAGGTAATTCAACCATTCGTTATCATTATAATTACGCTTTAGGTGTGGGAAATGTCATGGCCGAACAAGATGACACTTCAGGAGAATTCCTGCGATACTATGTGTGGCTGCCATCGGGGCAACTCCTTTACATGATCGATGCTGAAAATAACAATAAAGTTTATTTTTATCATTTCGATGCAATGGGTTCTACATTGGCTTTGACGGATGCAAACAGGGTTGTCACCGATGCGTATTCCTATTCTTCGTATGGTGACTTGCTGGAACATCAGGGGAGCAATCCTCAGCCGTTCACGTTTATCGGAGAATGGGGAGTAAGGCAAGAAGGTCAGCGCGGTGATCTCTATCAAATGCGCAGCCGGTATTACAACTCAACCATTGCTTGTTTTATTTCACGTGACCCTGCCTGGCCGATCATTGGAGATGCTCAGGAGGTTAATCCCTATCTTTACGCCGCTAAAAATCCACTTATGTTTATTGATCCGACTGGATCGTTAAAAGTACCCAGACTGAAGGCTAAATTAAAAGGAGGTAGACTGGCAAAAAGTACCACCAAAGGAGCGAGAAGCACAGCATTACAAGTAAATGATGATTCTAGTGCTTTTGAACGGACGATTAAAGGCTTGGTAAGTCAAATTCCAGGTATCGAAGAAATGCTTTATGCTCTAGAATATCATGTATTTGATGAAGTTACACAATCACCGCCACAAGGGACATTGGAGTCAATTGCCGGAGGTGTCACCAGAGATGTTTTAACAGTTCCTTTTGTTTTTGGAAGCTTTATTTTTGAATTGGTAGATGCAGTTGCCTGGATTAACGTTGGTTCACGGGAATCCTATTTTAAGTATATTTATTTTGGAGGAGAAAATGTTGATTTTTCTACTAAATTTATGGTATGGGCGACTGAGTATGCATATGAAGTCAATGTACAAATAAAAGGATGGACGACGGCTTTGATGCCGTACGTTCAAACCGGGATTGGTATGATAGAGGATGGATGGACCAAAATTGGCGAATGGGGTTTATACGCTTTAAGAGATTGCAAGAGACCCGTTGCAAATGATGAGGTCCAAGCGATGCATAATTGGGTAGAAGCCGCCAATAATTGGGGGAATGACATTGGATCACTGGTGTATGATAACCGAAAGGAATACAGTAAAATCATGAATCGGACATATCGATCAAAGATGCCACATAACCGAGCTGGAAGATATATAGGTGAAAAAATGGCAAGCGTGTCACAAAAATTAGCCGGATGGCTTTTTGCCCGAGGGGTCTCATCATCATTCAGCTCTCTCTTTGACTAAAGGCAATTCCCTATTTATCATTTATGAACACAGATTTAAGGGAGCAAAAATGATTCAACTACTCAAAAGTCTACACGTTTACAGCCTAGGCTTTGTCCTGGTATTTTCAGCGGTTTCGTTTGGCGGGAATATTGAATATCAATATGACGATCTCGAACGGCTCACGCGAGAGATACACAATAAACAGGTGATCATTGAGTATCAATATGACAGCATGAGCAATCTGATCCAAAAACAGGTTTCCACGGTCACACCCACACCAGCCAACACACCGGCTTTTACCTCAACGCCGACTCCGGCACCGATCCCTGAAGCAACGGTTTATGTGTATGACAACGCCGGAGATACGTCCGGTGATTTGACTGGGCAAACTGATTTTGACCCTGTAGATAACCGGAATTTGACGATTGGGTGGAATGTGGATCAGGGGAGCGCCACTGGTTGGCATTTGTATGTCCGCAAAGGATTCGGTGGATCGAGATTCCTGGGACGAACAGAGACGGGGGATGCCAATGATTTCGATTGGTTTTCCAGTGAAACCAACCTTGCTGATGATTTCGCCAATGGGCCGGATTTCAATTCCATCTATTCATTCCGTGTAATACGTATCGATGACGCACTTGGCCCTGATGACTTTTTTGATCAGCCGGGACCGGTTGGATTCAATATAGAGGGCGGCAATCCGGTTTCGCTTTCACAGCCAGCTATGCCCAATCTCAACCCGGGGCAAGTAGTTGTGTATGATGATATTCTAGGCGGGAAAGACCTTGCTCCCATGGGATCAAGCGGTTCTGATACAGATGGTTCAAGTACTCGCGCCATACAAATTGCATGGAATTTTGGGCGCGATGTTTCTACCGTCAATGATTACCATGTTTCAGTTAAGGTTGATGGGGGAGATTATGAGTATTTAGGCCAGACCTTTAACGGCAAGATCAATTATTTTTGGTGGGCGCCAAACAGTGGATTTCGCACGAATTCGAAGTTTGCCGGCGGCCCCCAAGATGGGCATACTTATCAATTCCACATCACGTTGCTGCCTTTGGAAGGAAACAGGGCTTATCTTACCAGCGGGACATTAAACTATACTGTAAGTGATTCGGGTCAAACTACCGATGGCCAGCAAAGCATTATGATTTATGATGACAGTGATTCAAGCGGGGATTTGACCGGGCAGACTGATTTCGATTCGGTGGATTCCCGCAACCTGACCATTTCTTGGAACGCGGATAATGAAAATGCGACCGGTTGGCACATCTATCTTCGTAAAGGTTTCGGCGGTTCAAAATTCTTAGGCCGGACCGGCAGCGGTTCTCAGATGAGCTTTGATTGGAATAGTGATACGCCTGATCTGGCGGATGAATTTGCGAATGGGCCGGATTTCAACTCCAGCTACACATTTCGTGTCATTCGTATCGATGATCAAACTGATTCAGAAGATTTTTTGGATATGGCCTCACCGGTTGGTTTTAATTTAGAGGGTGGAAATCCCGTATCGTTGGCCAAACCGGAAATGCCCAATTTGGATTCAAGACTGGTAAGCATCTATGATGATATCC
>CAZXSQ010000109.1:1006-9177 GCA_964643335.1 uncultured bacterium | reverse complement strand
TCTAGCCCCAATGGGAACGACCGGATCGGATACCGATGAAGGGGATTCCCGAGCGATACAAATTGCCTGGAATTTTGGAACGGTTTTATCCACAGTGAATGAATATCATGTATTGGTCAAAGTGGATGATGGCGAATATGAATTTTTAGGCCAAACTCAAAATGGTGGCATCACTTATTTCTGGTGGACGCCGAATAGTGAGTTCAAAACAAATTCAAAATACGCTGACGGTCCTCAAGATGGGCATACTTACCAATTCAAGATTGTTTCAATTCCATTCACTGGAAATAAGATGTCAATGTTTTCCGGAACGTTATCCTATAATGTTACTGGCCCAGTCAGCACGCCGACACCGGCTTTTACTCCGATTCCAACAAATACACCTACGCCGACACTGACTTCAATTCCGACAAGTACACCGACACCGACATACACACCAACACCGACAATTACACCGACTCCGGTTGGAACTGTTACTCCTGCACCGACGGTGCAAATTCAGCTGGGCCTTATCGTGGGTCAAAAAAGTTTGAATCTTGCCTTGTTGCCTGGTGGTACTTTTATGATGGGCGATTCATCGGTAGAAAATCAATCTCCTCGCCATGCCGTGACCATTTCGAATGAGTTTCTGATCTCTCAATATCCAATTACTCAAGCGCAATGGCAGGCTGTGATGGGGAACAATCCATCCCGTTTTGTGGGGAATATGAATCGGCCTGTCGAACAAGTTACCTGGACTGCTTGTGCCCAGTTTTGTAACCAGTTGAGCCAACAAAAAGGGTTGACGCCGGTCTATGATGAGAATACCTGGGAAGCAAACTTTGATGCAGACGGTTTTCGTCTGCCGACCGAGGCGGAGTGGGAATTTGCCTGCCGGGCGTGGACCACGACTGACTATTATTGGGGGGATGATGCTTCAGAAATAGACACTTACGCCTGGTACAACGAAAACGCCAATTCCCAGACGAACGAAGTGGGTTTGAAACGCCCGAATGACTGGGGATTGTATGACATGAGCGGCAATGTATGGGAGTGGTGTCAGGATTGGTGGCAGGATTCTTATGAAGAAGGCACACAGGTTGATCCACGTGGGCCTTCGAGTGGAACGTATCGAGTTATGCGTGGCGGCAGTTGGGCGAATAGTGCTGAGTTTTGCAAATCGGCCTCTCGACTTGATCGAGCTCCAGGTGATAGCAGTGGAGCCATTGGTTTCAGAATTGTTACGACAACGACATCGATCAGGCCTGTACCGACAGATACGCCGACGCCTACATTGACTCCGACACCGTCCAATACGCCGACACAAACATTAACTCCAACATTGACAAACACGTTGACACCGACTTATACACATCCTCCAACCCATACACCTACCCCAACACCGACTGTTGTAGTAAATCTAACCCTTCCGGCAGGGACGCGACAATTGGAAGTGGAATTGATTCCCGCCGGAACGTTTTTAATGGGAAGCCTGGAATCCGAAAAGGGACGTGACGAAAATGAAGGTCCGCAGCATCAAGTCACCATTACGTATGATTTTTACATCAGCCGCTATGAAGTGACTCAGGCACAGTGGGAAGCGGTCATGGGTACAAATCCGTCCCGATTCACCGGCAATTTGAATCGGCCGGTCGAACAGGTCAGCTGGGAAAACTGTGCCCTTTTTTGCAATCAATTGAGTGACCTGAAAGGCCTGACACAAGTGTATGATACGGATACTTGGGAGGCTGACTTTGAGGCGAAAGGTTTTCGGCTGCCGACTGAGGCGGAATGGGAGTATGCCTGCCGCGCCGGTACGGCAACCCGCTTTTATTGGGGGGATGATTCAAGCGAAAACCAGGTGAGCAGCTATGCCTGGTACAATAACAATGCTGGATCAACAACCCATGAAGTCGGGCTAAAACTTTCCAACAATTGGAATCTTTACGATATAAGCGGTAATGTATGGGAGTGGTGTCATGATTGGTGGCAGGATTCATATGATGGGAGTTCACAAATCGATCCACGTGGAACAGACACCGGTTCTTTTCGTGTCATGCGAGGAGGGAGCTGGGCGAATAGTCCCGATGAATGCCGCTCTGCCAATCGCTTGTCCAATGCGCAATACAACAGCAGCCATAGTGTCGGTTTCCGGATTGTGAGAAAAGATGAATAACTCCACATCTACTTTTTCAAATTACAAAACTTTTAATAGGATTCAACCATCTAATTTCTGAAAAATGGTTCTTCCGGAATTAGAATACTTCTGTGTGTTACACGAATTTTCTTAAAGGAAAGAAGTATTTTCTTCTGGGAGAGTATCAAAAAGAGTGTAAAGGAATAATCCCAAAGGGATTAAAGAAAATAGCCAGCGGGCAACGCCCCTGGAAAAAGTAAGTAAAAAAAGTCCGCCCTGAAAGGGCATAAGAAAAAGTATAGAACATAAATTTTATTTTACCCTTTCAGGGTAATTGTGCTTGCGAGATTTCTTCCAGGGCTGTTTAGCCCTGGCTTTCATCTATTACCCCGTTGGGGTAAAAAGCTAAATCTGCGAAGGATGGAAGCCGTTTTCAAATAAATTTGTTTAGTGCTAGGGTGAAGATATGAACAAGATCAAATTAGAAAACTTATATGCTTTTGCCATTGATTGTAATGATCCAAAGAATGCGAAATTTTTTGAGGAAAAAATTTTGAAAGTGTTTTTTTTGTTCAACTTCATCTTTATAACATGTTTTGCATTTGGGAATAGCCTGCTCAATAAAAAAGGGACGCAGTGGCAGCCTGTGGTTGAATGGACTTTAAAAAATACTGATTATAGCGGTAATCCATTCGATCTTGAGGCGAATGTCACTTTTGTTCATGATTCCGGTGAGACCATTACGACCGGCATGTTTTATGATGGGGATGATACCTGGAAATTCCGTGTTACAGGTACACGAACTGGGGAGTGGAAATTTTCTACCTCGAGCGAAGACCCCGAGCTGGATGAAAAAACCGGCACTGTGTTCATTGAACCCAACCCGGATAAGACTGCTCACGGATTCATCACGAATTTTGGGAATAAATGGGGATGGACAGGTACAGATGAGGCCTTTGTTCCGCAATTGGTTATGTATGACGATCCCACAGTTTTTTACAATAAGCCCAGTAAAATCGATAACGATATACAAACATTTTTAGTGGACCATGGTTTTAATGGATTTCACACTAGCGTTTTATGCCGTTGGTTCAATTTGAATAAAACCCGCTACGACGATATCGAAAGTGAAAATCCGAATCCGGATATTCGGACTTTTGAAGCGTTGGAACTGCTTATCAATAAAATCCATGCGGCTGGAGGTATGGTACATTTATGGGCTTGGGGCGATGAGCAGCGCCATATGACCCCCATTAAATGGGGTAAAAACGGAGCTGTTGACAAAAGGCTTCTGCGTTATATTGCCGCGCGGCTGGGTCCGTTGCCCGGCTGGTCAATGGGATACGGTTTCGATTTATTTGAGTGGGTATCAGAGAATGATCTGAAACGGTGGCATGACTTTATGCATGATCAGTTGGGATGGTTTCATTTTTTGGGAGGGCGTCCCGGCGGGCCGCGTTCGGGTACGGATCATTCTGACTATCAGATTTATGAAGGATTGGATTATTCGTCCTATGAGCATCATAAGCCTACTTATGAAGTCTATGTGGCTGCACTGAAGGCGCGACCTTCAAAGCCGGTTTTCTCTGAAGACCGTTTTCGTATTCGTCAACCATCGCCTTATCCCCATAAAGACTACAATGAGGTGGAAGTTCGGCGGGGATTGTGGATTTCTACTATGGCCGGTGGAGTGGCCAATATATGGGGAGATTTAACCAAGGGCGGTTCGGGCAACAGCGGCTCACGGCCGTTTGATCATCCGGAATGGATTAAAACCTATTCCCGATTTTTTAAACATCGCTTTAAAAAAGATATGGTGCGGAACAATACTATTTCGGATGGATATTGTTTAATGAGGCCGGATCATGCGCATTACGTCTTTTATAAAGAAAATACCGATTCGATTGAATTGGATCTTTCAAATATGAAGGGTTCTCAACCGGTTATTGCAGTGGATGCTAAAAAAGTTTATACCGAAATTGATGTTGGACTATTGCCTGCGAAAAAACACGTATGGAATGCACCGCATAAATCAGATTGGGCGATTGCTGCTGGAGATTTTTAAACCTTTAATTGTACTTTTCTTCTAGTTGTCATTTTAAGTTAATGACTCATGAAAATGAAGATAGGTCAAACAAAAAAAAGAAATTGATGAGCTGATTGGAGCACTCCGGCTGATGTAAAAAAGACTTTTCGAAGTGCTGATTTTATGCATGTAAACATAACAACAGTTTTTGTCTTCAATATTGGTGGAAATAAGTACCGGCTAATCGCAGTGATTCATTTTGACAAGCAAACAGTGTTTATTCGCGGCATTTATACTCACTCGGATTATGACCGTGGTGAGTGGAGGAAAACGATTTGAAAGCTTCAACCAAGTTAAAGAATACAATTCCAAGTAAATATAAAGAACTTATGGAAATGCACATCATTCGTCCAATTCATGATGATGTCGTTTATAAAAATTCTTTGGAAATGTTGTATCAATTGATGAAGATTGAAAAAATGAATGAAGATCAGTCCGATTATTTTGATTTGCTGTCCGAACAAAGAGAAAAATATGAAGACCAGCACTATCCCATCGATGATTATGAAAACGACCCGATAGAAAATATTAAATCACTGATGAAAGAGCATAACATGCCGGCTAACGCTCAAGGCCGGCTTTTGGGTAGTCCGGAATTGGGCAGCCGCATCTTGAATCGGAAAAGAAAATTGAACGTTTCCCATATTCAAAAATTATCCAACTATTTCAACCTGAATCCGAGTTATTTTTTCCCCAAAAATGATGGGTCGAAGGCATGACATATTCTACACGCTGTAGGATTAGATCCAAAAAACAATGAAGTTCACACATCAATTAACCTGCCCAGGAGCCGTCTCACCATGTTTACAAATAACACATTTTATCGTAGTTTCCTCGTTCGAAAATCGTCATTACATAGTATATAGACAGTGATATAAGTAGTCACGATGATACACTACTGAGGTTCCGTATATGGATAGCCAGGTGCGAATTCACCTTCTACTCCTACAAGCATATTGCCTGTGCTTATTATGCCATTCGATGGCTCATACGTCTCACCATCAAACAGATTATCGGGGCCATAACTGATAATAAAATAAGCATACTGACGGCTGCTGCGCACAGGGGATTTTGAATTGGCATTGTAAGCAAAATAAGCGGGTTCCGCATGATATTGTCCTTGGGTGCAGCATTGCCAGGGCCAACTGGCCTGATTGCCATGGGGGCCGTTCGGATCGGCAAAAATATCCACTACCGATGACGAATAATAGGCGACTGGCGTAGTGATATACTTATGCTGCGCCGGATCACCATCTATGTGAGGAGCATAGGCATTATTATCCATGCGGTACATAACGTAGCTCTGAGAGAGACCCTTTAATTCAGAGTGTGCCCTGGATACTTTGGCTTTAATCCTCGCATTCAAAAAATTCGGAACAGCGATGGCCGCGAGTATCCCAATGATGGCTACCACAATCAACAATTCTATTAACGTAAACGCATCATCATTTTTTCGCATCATCATCATTTACCTCCAAATAAACAAATGCAACGTATTTTAAAAAGAATTCTCTTTCATAGTCACTTGGAAATCAATTCCTGTGGAAATCAATTCCTGGCCGGAGAGCAAAAGGTCTGGTTCTTCTGCCGAAATTTCAACATGAAGGGCGGCAGGCTGGTTGAGGGGGAAAGAATGAACGGTGGTGCCTTTCACATCGGCGGTGGAAATCAGAAAACTTTCGGGGACATCGAGATCGTTCATACCTGGAACTTTGAACCAATCCTCGAAGCGGCCGAGCGTGCCAAGACGTATGCTGGGGGTTTTGGGATCGGTGGATTGTTTGATGATGAAATGATTTACGGTATAATTCTCTCGGTTCATTTTAACTTTAATAGTTACTTATACTCTTAAAAGATTTCAAATTTCGCATAGGCCATATTATAAAATAACCTCGACGATTTTGCCGTGCCGGTTATCCTTTTGTACTAGCTTTTATTACTCATGCTTTTCATAGGAGTGATTATGAATCAATTAAAAAGTCTGGCTCGATTTGTCAAAAATGCTTCCTATAGTGATCTTTCCGAAAATGCTCGAGAGCAATTAAAAATCCGGCTGCTGGATTCACTGGGATGCGCTATCGGTGCTTTAGAGGCTGCACCCATTCGTTCGATTCTGGACATGATCATTTCATTTAAACCGGAATCTTTTTCAACATTGATTGGCGGTGAAAGAACGGCGCCGGATCGCGCCGCTTTTTATAACAGTGCGCTGGTGCGGTATCTCGATTTTAATGACAGCTATTTAGCGGAAGGTGAGACGTGTCATCCCAGCGACAATGTTGGAGCGGTGTTATCCGCCGCTGAATATGAAGACCGGACTGGGCGCGATTTTCTAACTGCATTGGCCGTTGCCTATCAGGTTCAATGCCGTTTGAGCGATGAGGCGCCGGTGCGCGCGAAGGGATTCGATCATACGGTTCAGGGCAGTTATGCAGTGGCTGCCGGTGTATCGAAAGCATTGGGATTGAATGAAGAGCAGATTGCGAACGCCCTTGCGATTAGTGGAACCGCGCATAATGCATTGCGTGTCACCAGAACCGGTGCCATTTCAAATTGGAAAGGGCTGGCTTATCCGAATACGGCGTTTTGCTGTACTCATGCCTCTTTTCTGGCCAAATTTGGGATCACTGGACCCGCTCAAGTGTTTGAAGGAAATAAAGGTTTTATGGATTCCATCTCCGGTCAGTTTGAAATTGACTGGCAGAGAGAAAACCTTGAAAAGGTGACCCAAACGATTATCAAAAAATATAATGCGGAAATCCATTCTCAGGCAACGATAGAAGGAATTTTGGAGGTGAAAGAGGAAAATCAATTCAAGCCGGACCAGATTTATGAAATCGATATCTACACCTTTGATGTGGCTTATCATATTATCGGTGGAGGGGAAGAAGGGGACAAGCATCGTGTTAAGAGCAAGGAAGAAGCCGATCACAGCTTGCCTTATATGATTGCGGCGGCCTTATTGGATGGACAAGTCATGCCCGATCAGTACAAATCTGAAAGAATCAATAGTAAAGACATTCAAACTTTATTGCGTAAAATTCATGTTGATGAGGATTCTGAATACAGCCGGCGGTTTCCTGAAGAAATGCCCTGCCGGATTTCTGTTCTGTTAAAAAACGGGAAGCGATTGAAGAAAATAAAGCATGATTATGAAGGATTTCATACCCGTCCGATGAGTTGGGATACGGTGATTGCAAAGTTCAATAGATTGAGCGAACCGTATGTTGATTCAGACGTACAAACCCAGATTGTTGATTTGGTACAAAACATTGAATCGTTACAAATCAAGGCGTTGATGAATGTGTTGGAAACCATACATGTTTCACGCGAATAATTTGAAATTATTTAATATCCAATACCACCAAGGTTAAATCATCGTCTTTTTCTTCGGCGTTGTATGTGAATAAATCATCGAACATCTTACTGAGAAAATCTGCAGGGCGAAGGCAGCAATGTTGTTTAACCAGTTCTTTGAGGCCTTGGCTGCCCAGCATCTGTCCTTCTTGATTCCGGGATTCAAGAAAGCCGTCGGTATATAAAACCACGCGGTCACCTGGGGAGACGTCCATAACGGTTTCGTTGCAGTCACCAAGGATTCGGGAGGTCATTCCTACCGGTGGTGTATGGGATGAGATGGTTTCGAGGACTGCTTCCTGGTTTCGCCATACAAACAAATCGGGATGGCCTGCGTTTGTAATGGACATCGTGCCTTCTTCCAGATCGACGATAACAATGCCCATGGTGATGAACATGCTGGTTTCGTCGATGTTTCCGGTGATGAAGCGGTTTAACAGATTGATCACATTCGAGGGAGGACGGTGTTCAGACAGACGCTGCTGCAATTGATTATGAACCAGATTGGCGGTCAACGCTGCCGAGACCCCATGCCCGCTCACGTCGTATAAAGCGATGGCTATTTTTTCGGCGCTGTATTGATGGACCGTGAGGTAATCCCCGCCGATGGCG
>CAZXSQ010000109.1:0-996 GCA_964643335.1 uncultured bacterium | reverse complement strand
TCATAGCGGAAATAGAAGGATAGATGGGTGGTCTCGATTTCTTCCGGAAGGAGGCAGCGTTGTATGATGGCGGCATGATGCAGGTCTTCTTCGAGTTGCCGCTGCTGTTCTTTGATTTTCATTTCCATCATACTGCGTTCAAGGACTTTATTCACCACTTTCATCATATAATGAAGGTCGATGGGTTTGGTTAGAAAGTCGGCCGCGCCGTTTTTCATGGCTTCGATGGCGTATTCCATTGTTCCGAATGCAGTCATGATGACCACGGGGATATCGATTTCGCGTTTGGTCAATTCCTGGAGCATTTGCATTCCGCCCATTTCGGGCATCATTAAATCCGAAATGACCAGATCGGGATTTTCCGTTTCCAGGATTTTAAGGGCTTCTAATCCATTGCGCGCCTCAAGGACTTCGAATCCTTTAAATTCAGCGAAATCGTGAAGGTTTTCCCTGATTTCTTCTTCATCGTCGACGATCAACAAAACATGTTTTTCTTCCATGATATTTCCTATGTCTATTCTTTTTGAATACAGCCCATAATATGTACCCAATAAACCACTTTAGAAATTTTAAACCAAGTTTAGGGATAATTCGAGATATATTTCGTTAATTTAGGAACTTATTAGAATAAATATCCGTATAAGGTAATGAATAGGGGTAGAGGAGAGGCACCGGTGATCGAACAATGGATTGAGGAGTGCCGAAACGGACACGCGAGAGCGTATGCGAAAATCGTATCCGAACTTCAAGGTAAGATCATCGAGTTCTTGTACCGTATAACTCAAAACCGGGAAATGGCAGAGGACCTGGCGCAAGAGGTGTTTCTGCGGGCATTTCGGCTTTTGGACCGGTACGACAGCAAGAAGGCCGCTTTCTCTACCTGGCTATTTACTTTGGCTCGGAATCTTTGCCTGGATGAGCTGCGTAAAAAGCAACCGAATTGGGTTGAACTGGAGAAGGCGGCCATGACGGAACTCTCGTCAGATTCGAATCCGC
>CAZXSQ010000108.1:13874-15295 GCA_964643335.1 uncultured bacterium | reverse complement strand
AAACCTATCGTCTTGAACTTATGTATCATCGAGAAGCACCAAATCTTTATCCACGTTACTCCGCCCTGGATGAAAAATGGTATCCTGTACCATGGCATAAAATACTGACTCAACGTGGTAATCGCTGGATCAAAGTTCAGGATGATCTTTTCGAAGCGGATATAACCTTGCGTTTAAAAGAAGGGCAAATCGGGGCGTTCGCCGGAGAACTGGTTTCAGCTGAAACAGTTGACGGGATACGCGAGGAGCAATGGAGCACCTTTTATCCGGTTGATGGACTGCAAATTTATTGGGGATCTTTCGGCTTTGTTGAACAACAGAAAGAAGGATTCCGGATTCACTTCTATCATTTGCCGCATCATGATTATCAATCCTGGGTTTATTTAGAGGAAATCGAAGAACAGTTGGATTATGTGGTGGAAAAACTGGGACAATTCCCATTTCCTCATTTAACCTTGATCGAAAGTCCTTATGAGAAACCGAATGAAAATGGGCGTCGGGATTGGTATTTTGGCTTATGGAGAAATTGGCGAGAACCGGAGAAAGAGAACAACTTTCGCGATCAGATGCCGGGGCTTATGTTGGTCTCTGAAAATTTAATGTCCTATATGCACAAAAATATGTGGCTTTTGCAGCGGTTGGATCGAGATCCCGGAGCCATTCCGTTTTTTCAACAGATGCCCTCTACACTACGGTATCTGCACGACCAATTTTATAACAATTTAATCAGCGTATATTTTGATCAATCTCTTCATCCGGTTGGAGAAATGGCTTTTTGGATAAGAGATTATCTTTCCGGTTATGCCTCTAAATTGTTGGAAAAAAATCCGTGGCGCAGACAGAATGAATTAGTATTCGATATTGGCACCCGAATAGATTTACCAATTGTAATTGCTAAAGATAATACCTTATTGGAACTTCATAAATCAGGAATGAAGCCCAATTTGGAACGCGTTCGGGGTGAGGGCTTATTTAGAATGTTACATCATTTATTGGGTGAGGATAAATGGTGGGAATTAATCAGAGAAATATTTCAGGAATATCGTTTCCGTGAAGTGGAAGTGAAAAAATTCTGGCAGCATGTTCAACAAAAATATCCCGATGACCTATCTTGGTTTCTGGAGAACTGGATTTTAGGCACAGCACTTCCTGAATATGAAATTACGTTTGCAGAAGCAACGATACAAGAAGACAAAGGTAATCTTAGAGTTTCTTATAATGTAACGATTCAAGTAAAGAATCATGGGACTGGACGTATGGGTGTTCCGATTTTCCTGGAAACAGAAACCGATTATGTTTTTCGTGACCTTTGGCTCGATTCCGGTGAAGAAGGCGTGTTGAAAATTACTGTGCCTAACCGTCCTTTGTTTGCGGCGGTTGATCCTGAAAATTGGATTGTGCAAGTCCCGCATTATGATGAA
>CAZXSQ010000108.1:5072-13864 GCA_964643335.1 uncultured bacterium | reverse complement strand
ACAAAAACGATCTCGGAGTCATTCTGAAAAACGAGTCTATATAAAAAGCGATGATCCTTCAAAAAGCATAGGCCGCTCCGGAATGCGCAGGAGAAGGCGGCGTAGACGTTTCCATCTATGGTAAGTAAATAATGAAGATTTCCGAATTGGCTATTACTCGGCCGATAACAACTTGTATGTTTTTTGCCGCGATCGTTCTACTCGGTGGGGTAGCATTTATGCGTCTGCCTATGCAGACGCTTCCGGATGTTTCCCATCCCTGGGGAGCGGTTCGTTGTTGGTCGCGGCAGAATATGAGTATCGAAGAATTTGAGCGAAAAATTATTTCTCCAATCGAGGGTGAAATAGCACAGCTCCCGAATGTTAAAAATATTTACTGCTGGAGTCGGAGAAACGGGGCTTTTTTTCCAATTGAGTTTGAATTTGGAGCCAATGTAAAATATCGCATTGTTGAGTTGCAAGAGCGATTGGATAAAATCCGCCGTCAGTTTCCCAAGAATTCTTTGCGAATTTATTCATTTCAGTTTGATTCGTCGTGGCGAAACATGCAGATGATGGATCTGGTTTTAAAAGGGCCGAGGTCCGATCCTCACATGGTCATGATCGATGCGGAGCGAATACGTCAAAAATTACAGGACATTGATGGGGTGGCGCAGGCCGACATATGGGGGGGGAAAGAACATTCTGTCGATGTAACTGTATTTCAGGATTTTCTTCGCGAGTTTGGTGTTCCTCTCTGGCAGGTTATCAATCGTGTTGAGACGTTTGCGAATGAACCAGTTTTCTTGGGCGATGTGGAAGAAGGTAACTCCAAATATTTTGTCCGTTTGGACGGCCAGTTTGCAAATACAAACGAGATCAAGGATGTCGTTGTCAAGAAAGACGGCAATATTACAGTTCAACACCTAGGAAATGTAAAAGAATACTTTCGTTCCCGCCGTTATCTACGCCGGATGGACGGTAAACCCGCCTTGGGTATGGATATGGAAAAAGAAGCCCAGGTGAACCCGATTGAACTTTCCAACCGGACAAAGGGGATTATCGAAGAAATCAACAACGAACTGCCGGAAGGATATGAGTTAAACATTGTATGGGATCAAGCGGATCAGATTCGGGATTTGCTATCTACCCTTTCCAAACTGGCACTCATGGGCATTATCCTTTCCATGTTTGTTCTGTATCTCTTTATTCGAAACGTCAAGATGACTTTTATCTTGTGCCTGGTCATTCCAATCTCTGTCTTGGCGACTTTCAATTGCATGTATTTCAGTAATATGACGATCAACATGCTCACGCTTGTAGGATTGACGGTGGGGGTGGGGACATTAATCGATAGCTCAATCGTTGTGGTTGAAAATGTGTTTCGCCATCATGAACGTGGAAAGAGAGCCATCCGCTCAGCACTTGTGGGCAGTCACGAAGTGGGAAAAGCGGTCTTTGCCCTTACATTGACCAGCGTGGTTGTTTTTCTCCCGATTATTTTTGTGGAGGGACAAATACGTTTGATGTTCAAAGAAGGCGCCTTGGCCATCATTTATCCGTTGATCATCTCAATGCTTCTGGCGTTGACCCTAGTGCCGATGACGACATCGCGAATATTATTGGTCACCGATAAGGCCCGTCAGCATAAGTTATCAAGATCAGAGAAAAGACACTCATCCAAAGGACTATTCCACTTTTTCCGGCTTGTGAAGGCCAAATTATCCACTGTCATTCAAAAAATTCCTTACACGGATATGCGATCGTACCGCCTGACTTATGGCAAGATTTTGAAGAGTTGTTTGCGGCACCGCATCCGGTTCTTACTTGCTATCGTCATCGTTGTTCTCTACACTTTTTTTTACACCATGCATGGTGTAAATCGGGATGTTCTGGAAATGCCTGAAGACTACGATCAGTTCAGCATTTATGTCTACATGCCGAATGGAACTCAACAAGATTACACGCTCAAGGTAGTTCAAAGAGTGGAGGATATGCTGCTTGAGCAGGTTCCCGAAGCAGACCATATCCATGCCTGGGTCTTGGAGGATTTTGCACGTTTCCGAGTTATGTTGGTCGATTCAGATGGAAGAGATCGTGAGGCCGCTACCATAGAAGAAGAACTTCGGCCTTACTTGGAAAGTTTTACCGAAGCGGAGGTCACCTATAATTACACCCGTTCTCGAGGCGAAAACCAGCCCCCACCTATGGATAGTGGCCGATCAGGAATCATAGAAATCCGTGGACCGGAATACGGGCAACTCAATTCCATTGCGGATAATTTTATACCGGTGCTTAAACAGGTTCCGGGAATCCGGGATGTGGCAAGTGAAACTGAGGCCGGGCCTCTTGAATACCATTTTAAACTTGATCGGGAAACCTGCGCACTGCTCCAAATTACACCACAAACCATTGGCCGCTCTATCCAGGTGGCGCAACGCCGAAGCGATTACTCCACCATCCAAATGAAACAAGGTGACGACGAAATCGATATCATCTTTGCACAGATGGAAAACCCAAAAGAATTAATAAATGAGAAAGACAAGGATCGTGAAGGCTTGAAATTTGAGGAACTGGTGACGATCCCGATCTATTCCTCTGCATTACAAACTACTGTGGAACTGAAAGAATTGGGCACTTTTGATGTGCAGAGAGGAATGGGACAGATCCAGCGTGAAAACAGAGAGCGTATTAGCCGAATCCGTTTTGAAACTTCGCCAAATACATCTTATAAAGAAGTGGAAGAAGGAGTTAAAAAGCTTGTAGAAGCATATCCCCTGACAGCCGGTTATCGCATGTCGATCGGTGGGCGTTCCCGTCAAATCAATGAGATGACTCAAGCACTGAAGTCCATGATTTTGTTGGCCTTTATTCTGGTGTATATGTGCATTGCCTCCTTGTTTGAGTCTTTTACGCTTCCCTTTGTAATTATATTTTCCATACCGCTTTCCATTGTAGGCATTGTGTGGACCTTTATTTTGACGGGAACGGATTTCAATGAGATGGCCGGTCTCGGGACTTTGTTCTTGATTGGAATGCTGCCAAACAGTGCCATTTTGTTGGTGCATTTTGCCGGGTATTTGCGTCGTGAGAAGTTTTTCCCGCGTACCCGGGCGGTTATGGTGTCGGGTTACACCCGTTTGAGGCCGATTTTTATGACCGTCATGACCACTGTCTTGGGATTGTTCCCAATGGCTTTGGGGGAAAAACAATGGAGTCCGTTTGCCATTTGTGTCATCGGTGGTTTAGCGAGTTCGACTGTCCTGACGTTGATTATAGTCCCGGGCTTCTACTTTATTATTGAGGATATTTCCAATTTGGTTATCCGGATTATTCGTTATATTGTTTCATGGAGATGGATCTTCGTGTTTTGGAGCAGAGCCAAAAGGAGGAAACTGCATGAAGACCTTACCTCCTATCGGCGTAAAGAAGAACGTGAAGAACCTCTTGTTGTTGAAATCGATCATTTAACCCGGATTTATCCACCTTCAATGCTTGAAACATTGGGTGCAAAACTACGAAATCTCTTTGCTAAATTACAGGTGATTTCACCTTCACCCGGTTTTCTGCCCTCGGCTTATGCCGCGAGTGATAATACTGTTTCAACCCATTCCCGAAAAAAAGCCCTGGATGGTTTTTCTTTGACAATTACATCCGGAATGTTCGGTTTATTGGGGCCGAATGGAGCGGGAAAAACCACCCTATTAAGATTAATTGCCGGCATCGATCAGCCTTCACGCGGTTATCTTTCCATCTGCGGATATAACATGAAGACGGAAGCGAAAAAGGCCCAAAAACTAATCGGTTATTTGCCTCAGCATTTCAATGTTTATGGATATATGACTGCGTATCAATATCTGGATTATTTTGCCTTGTTGAAGGGGATCAAACAAAAAGAAGACAGAGAAATAGCTATCATTAATGCACTGGAGATGGTGAACTTAGTTGATCAAAAAGATGTTCCGGTGGGGAATTTCTCCGGCGGTATGACGCGCCGTATTGGCCTGGCTCAAATATTTATTCAGCCACCCAAGGTTCTCATCGTGGATGAACCGACCGTGGGGCTGGATCCTATGGAGAGAGTACGTTTCCGCAATTTGTTGGCCGCTTTGAGTCAGGATCGAGTGGTTATACTTTCAACCCATATCGTGGAAGATGTCGCACACAGCTGCAGCCAGGTGGCGTTGATGAATGAAGGGAAAATCAAAGTCCTTGGTAGTCCTGAAAAGTTGACGACATTCATTCAAGGCAAAGTATGGGAAATGGTGATTTCGAATGAAGATTTATGGCATGAGTTCCGGCGAAAATATAAAATTACCAGCCAGATGCATACGCCGGAAGGTATAAAAATGCGAATCGTATCCGATACGAAACCACATGGATTGGCCTACACGGTCGATCCCAATCTTGAAGACGCCTATCTTTATCATACTCAAACAACATGAACAGATAATGTAATAAAACTGTTCATTATAAAAGCAAACAAGCGTATTAAAGTTTCCGTGTAATTTGTGGGGAATTGTGTTAGAAAGGGGTCAATGGTGTATTCATTTAATCAGGTTTGTATTTCTATCTTCGCAATGATATTTTGTTCTCTCTCGATTTGCTGGGGGGACGAATCCACCCTTTCACCCAAAATGTCGTCCGGAACAGAAAATTATGCTTCGGGCACTATAGAAGATATTACTGTGTCAGAATCTTTGTTGGGAACAGAAGAATTCCGGCCCACGGGTTCTAAAATACAACTCTCTTTGGAAGAAGCGATTGATATTGCCTTGGAATCGAATCCACAAGTGCGCATGTCACAGTTTTCACTTGAACAGAGTTTGGCGAATCTGGATTTAACACGGAGCAGCTACCGCAACCAATATGATTTAGACGCACAGGTGCGGGAGAGTCTTCGCACACGAACCTCCGGATTTCGGCTTGATCCGGACCGCGGTCTTATTTCCGAATCCGAAAGCCACACCGAAAATAATGAACTTGTAACAATCGGCCCACGCTATACGCGTACATTTCGCAACGGATCGGATATTTCTATTTCTCCACAGTTTCAGTTTGAGCATGATTCTGAAGGTGCTTTCGACCGGGGACCTGCAAATCCTACAGGCAACCGAAGCGAAGACCGTTACAGCATTGATGTCAGATACAATTTCCCTTTCAATTCACGTCCCCGACTTGAAATTCAGAATCAAATTGAAAATGCCAAACTCTCAACCATTCAATCTGACCAAAACATGTATTTACGTGAACAAATTACCAAAGAGTTGGTCATTAATAATTATTGGAATATTCGGCGTCTTATTGAGGAAGTGGAGGTACAAAAAGACCGGCTGCTTCAAGCCCGGCGAATTGAATTCATCGTAAAAACTCAATATGAGTTTGAAAATGCCTCAGAAATGCAGGTGGGTGAGGCTGAAATCGATGTACTGAACAATGAAGCCACCCTTATAGGATTTGAAGGCAATCTAAGAAGTGCAATAGAAAGTCTGAATATTCTTCTGGGGATTCCAGTTGAAACTCAGGTTGAACTCACCGATGAACTGAATGTAAAACCATTGCCGATGAGCGCGAAAGAATATGTTCATTTGGTCACTGAAACCAATCTAGAATTAGAAAACATCAGAATATCAATCCAACAAGCTGAAAATAATTTGCAATTAGCACAATTGGGGCAACAACCCAACTTGACTTTGTCTTCTTTTTTAAATCGGAATGATGAAGGACGGCAGGATTTAGGTACGGCTTTGGTTTTTTCCTGGCCTTTTGGCGATGGAGGGGCCACAAAAGCCCGAGTCAGAGCACAGGAGCAAATTCTTGAACGGCTACGAATAGATTTATGGGATCAAGAACGCCAATTGGTTCAGGAAGTCTATAATGACCTTCGCGATCTTCAGTTGGAAAAAAAACGTATTCAAATTTTAGAACGGAATGTGGAACAAGCCAAGAAAAACCTCGATAACGCCTTGTTTAATTTTCAACAATCCGGACGTATTTCTTTTCGTAACCTGCAGGACTTCCAAATCGAGCTGGCCCGCGGGCGTTCCGATCTCATTCGCGCCATGGTCACCTATAATGTTGCGAAGTCGCGGCTGCTCTTGAAAGTGCACGATTATGAACCATCTGTACCTGTTGAACCATTGTTGAATATAGTGCAATGACCCACTTGGGAAAGTGAAGATTTGTGATATTATTATTTCTTTGATTGAGAAATAATTTTCTTGATCCCGACAAAAATGTCCTGATGGCCGGGTGGTGGAATGGTATACACGAGGGACTTAAAATCCCTTGCCGGAAACGGCTTGAGGGTTCGAATCCCTCCCCGGCTATCTTTATTTTATGGAAGCAAGACGTGTTAAATAATTCTCCCCACCGGATGTTTTTTTGTTTAACTCTACTCTCTTTACTTGGAATTACCTCTTTTCAATATCATGTTTTTTCGGCAGAAAAACCACCTTCTTTTGTTTTCATTATGGCTGACGATCTTGGATATAGGGATCTCGGTTGTTATGGATGCAATGATATAAAAACTCCGAATATCGACAGATTGGCACACAACGGTATTCGATTAACGGATTTTTATACCTCTGCTCCTGTTGGGACACCATCGCGCTGTGCGTTTATGACCGGTCGTTATCAGCAGCGTGTTCCGAATATGGAATGGATACTTGACGATGGCGTCATGACGGCTGGATTGCCACAAAATGAACTTTCAATTGCCAATATCCTTCGTCACCATGGTTATTCAACCGGATTGATAGGAAAGTGGCATCTCGGTTTTAAAGATGAATGCCGCCCCAATCAACACGGATTCGATGAATTCTTGGGATTTTTAGGTGGGAGTATCGATTATTTCCGGCATGTTGATATTCACGGCCAATCGGCTCTTTATGAAAATACAATGCCAATTAAGAAAGAGGGCTATTTAACCGATTTAGTGACGGATAAGTCACTGGATTTTATTGATCGTCATAGCAATGAACCTTTCTTCTTGCAGGTTGCCTACAATGCCCCTCATTGGCCAATACAAGGCCCTGATGATAAAGACGAGAAGGTTTCCAGGAATAATGAGTGGGATACAAAAGGTGATCGTGATACATACGCCAAAATGGTCGAACGAATGGATGAAGGTGTAGGAAAAATATTGAAAAGGTTGCAAAGAAAAGGTATCAGAAAGAATACACTTGTTGTGTTCTGTAGTGATAACGGTGGAGGACGCTGGTCCAACAATCTTCCTTTAAAAAAACAAAAAGCACGGCTTTGGGAAGGCGGGATACGGGTTCCCTGCATTATTTCCTGGCCCAAACAACTTCCAGCTGGAAGAGTATCCACTCAAGCAACTATTATCATGGATTTAACCGCTAGTATGCTTGCAGCGGCTGGAATTGAGCAGCCGAGGAGACTGGATGGATTTGATATTCTCTCTCATATCAGTGGAGAAAGGGAAGAAATTGACCGGACTTTTGTCTGGCGTAACGATTTCCATGGAGAAAAAGCCGTCCGGTGGGGAAAATGGAAATGGCTTCACGAGAATGGAAAAGATTTTCTTTTCGATTTGGATAAAGATCCAGGTGAAGAAAATGATGTCAAAGACAGATTCTTTGACATTCTCTTTCTTGTGAAAGAGGTATACAGAAAATGGGAAGACGCCATGCCGTACCCCCAAACCATGTTTGGAGAAGAACAGCAAACCAATGGCACAAGAGACAAATAATTCACTGAGTAATATTGAAAAATCTCCCTTTTTGAAGGAAACTGAACTTGATGCTCTGCTGCCCAAATGGATGGCAGCGGTTGAGGAATTCAAAGTTCGCTTCCGTGTTCCTGATATCCAACGTTCGGCTTTATTGCTCTTAGATATGCAGAAAGAATTCCTCGGTGAAGATGGTTTATTGCCGACATGGGGTGGACCTGCCATCATACCCCGTCTTCAACGGCTGATAAATCTTTATCGAAAATCGAACCGGCCTGTTATTTTTACCCGCCATTGCTATTTCAAACCAGAAATCGATGGTGGAACAACCGCAGAATGGTGGGGTATGTCAAATGACAGTCCTGTTTTAAATGCCAATCTATCGGGATCGGAAATTCACGAAGATTTAACCCCTCACGAATCAGATATCGTACTATTAAAACATCGTTATAATGCTTTCCACAATACAAACCTCGAATCACTTCTGCGAAGTTTTTATGTCCGGGATGTGATCATCAGCGGCGTCGCAAGCAATTGCTGCTGTGAAGCCACCGCGCATGATGCCCTCTTCCGGGATTTTCACATTTTCTTCCTCAGTGACGGATGCGGCGGCTCGGATGAGCAAGCACATATTTCCACGTTACGGGACATTGCTTGCTTTTATGGAACAGTACTCTCCTGCAATACTTTGACCGAACATCTTTTATCAGAAAATCTGTAATAGCTTCATTTTGGTAAGATTTACAAAACGAAATGGCAATTAAAAACAATTTCAAAATATGTATGAATTAATTTACATTGAGTAAGAAATAGATTTCAATGTGTCATTAATTTCTTTCACCATTTTCGCAATGAAAGGCAAATACCATGACGCAAGCAAAGAAACGAGCGGTTTACACAATCCTGATTTGGTGTTCTGTGATGGTCTTTTTTAGCATTATTTTCATTCTGGGCGGGGGCACAGCG
The DNA here is from genome assembly GCA_964643335.1 of uncultured bacterium. Lineage (GTDB taxonomy): Bacteria > Hinthialibacterota > Hinthialibacteria > Hinthialibacterales > Hinthialibacteraceae > CAZXSQ01. The sequence goes on along the minus strand of CAZXSQ010000108.1, from coordinate 5,226 downwards.
GAATATGTTCAGGACAGTGTGCGCCATGCATCCGTAGCCCTTATTTTTGCAGTGGGTTATGCATTGTTCTTCTTGATGCTGTATCTAACACGGGAAAAGATAGCCGATGAACATAAAATCACAGATGAACGGGACGAAGAAATTGAAAAAAGAG